>QNEL01000042.1 GCA_003645185.1 Candidatus Parabeggiatoa sp. nov. 3 | reverse complement strand
TGTTGCCCACCATTAAAAATAAATTATCCGAATCGATTTTGTAGGGCCGGTAACGTGTTTATCTTGCCGGCCCCAATAGTATCAATGTAGGGTGGGTAACGTGTTTATGTTGCCCACCATTAATTTTAAGGAACAAACCATGTCCAAAATAACTACCGCGCCATTCATTATTCAATCGCCACCCAATTTGGCGACAAGCCATCCGCATATCATAGCCTTAACCAAGCAATTATCGTTGCAGTACGTTCATCAAACTGTGGTGCCAGAGGAGAATTTAAAATCAATCGGGCAACAGTTGTGGGCACTTTTGGATATTGAAGCGGCATTTGCCGAAGCGAAACGGCGAGCCAATTTACAAATTTTACCCTTAGTCATTGTGGGTAATCCCATATTGCCGTGGGAATGTTTGTATCATCCCGAAGAAGGTTTTTTGGGAAAGCATCCTAAATATACCCTATCTCGTCAGTATCAATATGAACCTGTCAGTTTGCCCTTGACGTTGCCTAAAGGCCCTCTCCGAGTGTTGTTATTTACTTCTCAACCCGATGATTTAGCGGCAGAAACGATGCGCTTGGATACAGAGGCTGAACTGGCTCACGTCTTGGAGGCCTTAGATCGGCCTTTTCATCAGGGCTTGGTGACGATTGATGCGCCGGATGATGGGCGATTTTCTAAGTTGCAACAGAAATTACGCGATGAAGAATTTCATTTAGTGTTTTTGAGTGGGCATGGTTCGTTTGATACGGATAAATTAAGCGAGACTTATCAAAAAGCCACGTTTTTGTTTGAAGGTGAGGAGGGCAATGGGGTTAAGGTGACGGCCGCCGACATTGCCCAAGCGTTTGTAGGGACTTCTGTACAATGTGTGGTGTTGTCGGCTTGTCAATCGGGGAAAATGGCTTCGGATGATTTGAATACCGGTTTGATGGTGGAATTGGTGGCTGCGGGGTTGCCACATGTCATTGGCATGCGGGAGTCGATTTTGGATCGGGCCGGGATTTTATTTGCCCAAGCATTTTGTAAGGCGGTGGCGCGTCAGGAAGTTTTGCCTGTGGCGATGCAAGAAAGTCGGGCTGCGATAACGAAGCCTTTGGAAACGGCGGAGCCGTGGCGGGATGCGAATCGGGATGGTGTAGCGGAACAGAGTTTGGGGCAATGGTGTTTGCCGATTTTGATGAGCCATGCCCCGATGCAAGCTTTGATCAATTGGGATTTTACGCCGCAAGCGCCTGAATCTGAAGTGTTTTTGGTGGATAGTTTAGCGGATAATATTACTTTGCCACCGGTGTTTATTGGCCGGCGTAAGGAACTGAGGGAATTAGGGCAAGCTTTGTCTAGCGGGCGAATGCAGCAATTGTTGATTACGGGGCCGGGTGGCCAAGGTAAGACGGCTTTGGCCGGTAAATTGGCGCGCAAGTTTGAACAACAAGGTTATTTGGTTCATGCTTATTCAGCGCGCCCTTCGGAAAGCAGTTGGGAAAATTTTCTGTTTCATTTAAAAAGTAGTTTGAGTGATCAGTTATTGGAACAGGTGGAACGGCGATGGGGGTTATGTCAGAATGAATTACAACAGGCGCAATTGTTATTGAATGCCTTAAAGCAGCAAGGGCCCTTGGTATTGTTGTTTGATAATTTGGAGAGTGTGCAGAAACCAGAAACTGGTGAATTGATCGATGCCACTTTGAAAACTTGGTTACAGGCAGCCCAGAAATTTCCAGAGATCGTGATTTTGTTGACTTCGCGGTGGGCGGTGCCGGGTATTGAGTCGCACCCCTTAGCGCGTCCAAGTTATGGGGATTTTTTGCGTTATATTCAGTATTTAAATTTGGATTTGACGAGAGAGAGAAAGCGGGCCTTGTATCCGGTATTGGGGGGTAATTTTAAGGGATTGCAATTATTTCAGGCGGCACAAGAGTTGGGGATAGGGCAGTCAGCGTTTTTGGAGCGGGTGCAAACAGCGCAACGGGATTTGCAAGTTTATATGGCCGTGGAGCAGGTTGTCGGTTATTTGCAATCAGAAGAGCGGGTTTTGTTGGAACGCTTGCCAGTTTATACGACACCGGTGACAGAATCGGGGATTAAAGCGATTGCAGGGGATTTGGTGGCTCCGCTAGAGGCTTTGCAGACTTTGGTGCGGTTGAGTTTGGTAGAGGTGGAAGTTGTTCAGCTTGGTAAGAAACGGCATCAGGCTTATCAGATTTCGCCATTAATAACGGAATGGCTGCAAAAGCAAAAACAACAGAAATTAAGTTTTTTCAAAAAGTGGTTTAAAAAACCAGACAGACTGAGTCTCAAATTGCGGAAACAAGCCGCAGCGCATCAGAGGTGGTTGTTTGAGCATGGGTTGAAAACGGTTAGTCATGTGATAACGGTGCATGAGGCATTGCAGTTGGCAGAACAGCAGGAGGAAGCTAATCGGTTTGCGTTGGATTATATAGTGCCTTATTTTCATAGAGTCGGAATGTATCGGACTTTGTTGGATAAGTGGTTGCCTGATTTGCGGAAATCTGGGGATAAGGAAACCCAAGCTAGAGCATTTAGTTATTCAGCGACAACATATCATTATCTTGGCGATTATGACAATGCTTTGGAATATCATCAACAATCTCTTACAATCATAAGGGAAATTGGCGACCGGGCTGGCGAAGGCACGACCCTGAACAATATTTCGCAAATCTATGATGCACAAGGCGATTACGAAACGGCCTTGGACTATCTGCAACAATCTCTTCAAATCCGTCTGGAAATTGGCGACCGGGCTGGCGAAGGCACGACCCTGAACAATATTTCGGGAATTTATAGAGCAAGAGGCGATTACGAAACGGCCTTGGACTATCTGCAACAGTCTCTTGAAATCCTTCGGGAAATTGGCGACCGGGCTGGCGAAGGTGGGAGCCTGAACAATATTTCGCAAATCTATGATGCACAAGGCGATTACGAAACGGCCTTGGACTATCTGCAACAATCTCTTAAAATCCGTCGGGAAATTGGCGACCGGGCTGGCGAAGGTAGGAGCCTGAACAATATTTCGCAAATCTTCAAGGCAAGAGGCGATTACGAAACGGCCTTGGACTATCTGCAACAATCTCTTACAATCCAAAGGGAAATTGGCGATTTAGCGGGTTCATGTGCAACTTTGTTCAATATGGGACATATTCATTGGAGTAATGAAGATAAACAACAAGCTTATGCCCATTGGTTACAAGTTTATGCAATCGCTAAAAAAATCGGTGAGGCTCAAGCGTTGGCCGCTTTGGAAAGCTTGGCCAAGCATTTGGGTGGTGAGGGCTTGGCATTTTGGGAGAGGTTGGGTTCTGAATAAGATTTAACGGATTAATTTTAGTTATCATTTTTTTTAATACTAAAAATAAGAATAATAAACGCGCTTTGACGCTAAAGACGCTTCAGTCCGCTAAAAAGGCCTTAAAAATCGGCGGACTGAAGCGTCTTTTGCGTTATCTTTTTGTTTTTTTATGGGAGACGGGCAACTTAAACTGCTAGGTGCATGGCACGATTTTCAAAGCCGCCTTCAACACAGAGAGCACAGAGGGCCACAGAGGGCCACAGAGAATCAGTCTTGATATAGTCTAACGATGAGAACAGAGTTTGGGAATGATTATCCGTTTATACCAAAAATCCGCTGTACTCAATTAACGACTATTCCTCAATAGGTGTTTTTGAGGGGTTCAGTATGACCATCAGGATAAACCCAAACAATCTGGCCTTCTCGAAGTTCGGTCACACGAAATCCATGTTGTTTGGCATTATTGTATGCCTTTTGTCCTGCCAGAGAAGCAATGGCTTTGAGTTCATCAGTGGTTAAATCCTCAATGTTCTTGCCAGCTACCTGACTTAAATCAACCTCTTTGATCATTGTATTGTTCTCAAAATTCAATTGTTCCATTTTATATTATACTTATGACCAATAAGGTCTATATTTTGCAAATCTCCTAGTTTAACTTAATAGAGTTGTCCGAAAATAAGGAATTTATGAATTTAACTTTTCACATTTCACGCGTGAAATACAGTTTTGCGCGCAAAACTTCTTAAGTGAAAATTTGCTTTTATTGCCTAAAAATTTATTGATGGACAAGTCTAATGTTTGGATAGGCCTAAGGTGACGGTTTGTAGGGCCAATCCCCCACGCAAGGCCTGAAGCCGTAATTATCTAATCGAATATAACAGTTTACTGATAACTGATAACTGATTTCCACATTTCTTAGCGATAGTATAGCTTCGCTGTACTTGATTTCACGCGTGAAATGTGAAATAAAGTTTTTGCGCGCAAAAACTTTTGCGTGGAACTGATTTCAAAACCGATAATCCATATGCAGATAAAACGCCCTGCGTACTTCACCTGGTATATCAACATTGCCACTGAGTCCAACCCCAAATTCAGGATGTTGATTGTCAAATAAATTTCTAGCCCCCAAACTTAACTCCAAATTGGGCGAAGGTTGCCATCCTAAACGGACATCAAAACGGGTGTAATGGGGTGTGTTTTGACTTGGCACATTGTCTACATAATATAAAACGGTATCGAATGTGAGATGATGTGGCAAACTTAATAATGAACGTAGCACCGCTTGATGATGGGGGGTATCGCCTTCTTCGATTTCTTTAAAGATATTTTGACTGCTTGGTAAAATGTGCAGTTGTACATCAGTGTAACTGTAAGTCGCAACCCATCTCCAATCCTTTGTGGCTTGCCAATGTGCGGCCATTTCTAATCCATACACTTCTCCCGTCATTTGATTCTCTAATTTCGTTATCAAAGTCGGTGGGTAGGGTTGAAACTCTTTCAGTTCAAACGTGCGTAATTTCTCATAATCGTTGTAAAACAGAGCGGTGTCCAAAAAAAACTGATCTGATGGTGTGAAACGATAGCCTAATTCATAAGCCCTCAAAACTTCTGACCGAAAATCGGGGTTACCTGAGTTTTTCACGCGAATTTGGCCTTGTAATACATTAGTTTTATTGGTGGCATCGTAACGGGAAGGGGTACGCACAGCGCGTGATATGGCCATCCAAGCACTGTGTCGTTCATGCGGTGTCCATAATAAACGGGCCGTCGGTTGATACTCAAAACCGGTATAATCATTATGTTCAAATTTTGACCCGACGATCATTTTCCATCGTTGAGGTTGTAATAGAAACTCCGCTTGCACAAAAGCACTGAATAAACGATCTTGACGTTTATGGGGATCAAGATCGACAATAGGCGTATAATTTTGAAATTGCTCATGGATATAACGAAAGCCTAAACCCCAAATATACTCGAAGCGATCTGAAGATGGCCAACGATGTTGAAAATCAAGATCATACGTTCCGCGTTTTTCTTTGAAAAGCCCTGTATTATCGCGTTCCGCAAAGTCATAATAACTTTGAAAAATCATATCACCTTGAGTGAGCTTGCGTTTCCACCGCGTTAAGAGATTAAACCCTTTAAGGTAAATGTGATGGTTAGCAATGCGCGGCACGTCTAATGCAAAAAAGTTCGTTTGCTTTTCAAAACCGTCATAAACATCACCTTGTAAGCTCAAGTTATCGCGTTTAGTGAGATGCCAATCGGTGCGAAAACCAAAGCGTTTCATTTGCCAATTATCATCTGTCTGTTGCCCTACTGCATCTACAAAACTATCATGTTCATAAAATTTGCCATAAACGCGATAATGACCTTTTTTCATCGCGCCACCGTGTCGCACGCCCAAAACAGCTTGTTCTTCTCCCACACCGAGATGAGTTGTGACTAAATTACCTTGGGTTTGTTCAGCCGTTTTGGTAATGATATTGATAATGCCATTGACGGCATTCGCGCCCCATAATGAGGCCCCCGGCCCACGGATCACTTCAATGCGATCAATATCTTCTATCAATACATCTTGAACCTCCCAAAACACGGAGGCCGTGTAGGGTGTATAAACCGTGCGTCCGTCTATCATCACCAGTAATTTACTGGACATTAAACCATTTAATCCCCGCGCACTGATGGCCCAGCGATTGGCATACACTCGGGCCACTTGTACCCCCGGAATCAGTCGTAGGGCCTCTGGAATACTGCTAATACCGGCACGGTGGATGTCTTCTTGACTTAGAACAAATAAAGCCGAGGGCGTATCCAATAATCTTTGCGTTTTTCTTGCCGCTGATGTGGCTTCTGGATTATAAAACCGTACTTCACCTAACTCTTTTAAACTGAGTTTTTTCAAACGGTTAAAAAGCGCACGTTTTTTATCTAACAGATTGCCCTTATCTTTTTCAAGGGCATCAATTGGCTGACTCATCGTCAGCAATAAACCAAGGGAAAGCACCCCAGTGAGTTGAAACCACTTGGGCACTTGTTTGAGTCTGCTAAAAATTTTCATAAGGGTTTGTCCTACTGCGATAAAAAATTTGAGCGATTTCAAGTAAATTGGCACTGGCAAGAAGATTCGCCTCATTGACTGCCTCTGGGGCAATGATAAAGCGTACTTCATTGTAAGGGGTATTAAAAAATTCAATCATGCCACCTTGCTGTGCAAATCCCTTTATATCACTCACACTGAGAATAGGATACCGCTGAATATAGGCAAAGATATTGGCTAAACGGGATCGTTCTGATTGACTCACAAACAACATTTGACAACGTTGACTGCGGTAAACCGAGCGGATAGGTTGCACAATGACTTGATGGCCTTCCACAGTTTCATTTTCTACCACAAGCTCAAGATCAATGCCATAAGGATTTTGACCCAAAATACAAATACGAAAAGCTTGGCTAGGATGTTTAAAAGTATAATTCGGCCAAGTAAAAAAAAGCGCAAAATTGAATAAGTAAACCGCCTTGATCTGATATTCTTCTATCGAATTTTCTTCAGCTAGGCATAATGAAACATTGAAAATGCTGATAACTGCTATGAACTGTATAGTTTTTCGTAACCATTGAGGCAGTCTAGTGTTTATCGTACAAGATTTAATTAAAAACAACATAGTGTTAGCCTTCAACTCGTTTATAACTACAAGGATTGTTTATAATAAAGGATTAGATTGTGCCAAGCTTAAACTCATTGATTATAACTAATATCTATCCTTTATTATAAATAACCCTTGTAGTTATAGTTTGAATTCATTGATTATAACTATATCTATCCTTTATTATAAATAACCCTTGTAGTTATAGTTTGAATTCATTGATTATATTATAACTATATCTATCCTTTATTATAAATAATCCTTGTAGTTATAAATACTTATCATTGATTTTTGATACCAAATTCACTTAACGAGGTTTAGAATGCTTAGCTTCCGAGATGTCTCAATCAAGAACAAACTGAATATCGTTATTATATTTACCAGTGCCATTATACTACTCATCGCCTCTGTAGCCTTTGTTGTTAACGATACCATCACTTACCGTCGTCAGATGATCACCGATTTATTGACCCTTGCCGATCTCGTTGGCATAAACAGCATGGCCGGACTTCTCTTTAACAACAGTCGCACAACCCAAAAAAATATCGCGGCATTAAAAGCCAATCCACACATTATCTTGACCAACATTTTTTCAACAAAGGGACAAATTTTTGCACGCTATTTCCGAGAAGGGGTGGAACACGATTTCCTACACGCATTACCTGAAAATCCGAGACTCAATGATTATTATGCCTTGCATAATATCAACACACCCGCAAACCAACCCATTGAAAATAGCTATTTTTTTGATGATGATCATGTCGATATTTTTAAAACGATTTTCCACAAAAAGAGAATGGTAGGTATTGTCCATCTCCAATCAGATTTGGACGCACTCCATGCACGCTTTTTATGGGCTGGTGGTATAGTGGCCTCTGTATTTTTTGTCTCTTTATTGTTAGCTTTTGTATTGGCATCCAAACTCCAACACTTGATCACAGCACCGATTTACAGTCTTCTTGCTACAATGAAAGTGGTTTCGGATGATAAAAACTATTCTATTCGGGGGCAAAAACAAAGTGATGACGAATTAGGCAGTTTAATTGAAGGTTTCAATAAGATGTTAGGACAAATTGAGAAACGTGATAAAAAACTCGCTCAAGCCAATAAAGATATCTCTCAGGCCTTAGAACACTTGAAAGCGACGCAGGAAGAATTGGTGCAATCTGAAAAAATGGCCGCTTTGGGGCACTTGGTTGCAGGAATTGCCCATGAAATCAATACGCCACTGGGGGCCATTCGTTCCTCAGTAGACAGTATCGCCATTTTCCTAGCTGAAAACCTAGAACAGCTACCCGCTTTTTTTCAATCACTCTCTGCCTCGCGGCAGCAAGATTTTTTAGCACTCCTACAAAAAATCACACAACAGCAAACAACACTCACCTCCAAAGAAAAGCGCAAATATCGACGCGCTTTGATTCGTAAACTGGAAGGATACAGCGTTGAAGATGCCGATAGCATTGCCGATACACTGGTCGATATGGGCATTTATCAAGAGGTTGAAGCCTTTTTACCTCTATTAACCGATCCAGATTGCCCAAGTATTTTAAATACCGCCTATCAACTGGCAAGCTTACAAAAAAGCACCCAAACCATCACAACCGCTTCAGATCGCGCCGCGAAAACGGTATTTGCGCTCAAAAGTTTTGCCCGTTTTGATAAAACGGGTAAAAAAGTTGAAGCTAACCTCACCGAAGGTATTGAAACCGTTTTAACCCTTTATCACAATCAACTCAAACACGGTGTCGAACTTATCCGAAACTATGCCGAGTTGCCACTCATACTGTGTTATCCTGATGACTTAAATCAAGTCTGGACGAATCTCCTTCACAATGCATTACAGGCAATGGATTACAAGGGCACTTTAACAGTCGATGTCTCTATGCAAGATGATCATGCCATTATTAGCATCACAGACTTCGGCGCTGGTATTCCTGACGATATAAAGCCAAAAATCTTTGAACCGTTTTTTACGACTAAACGCGCTGGCGAAGGTAGCGGCTTAGGCTTGGATATCGTTAGAAAAATTATTGAGAAACATGAAGGCAAAATCACTTTCACAAGTGAGCCTGGTAAAACCACATTTAGTGTTTATCTGCCAGTAATGGTGTAATGTGAGTGATTGTGGGATATAGATTTTGGTCGTATTGCAATGTGGGTGATGACAGTGATAGAAGATAGAACGCTGATTTAACTGATTTGATTGTCCTTATTTCCACATTTAAAGCGCGTGAAATACAGTTTTTGCAAAAACTTTTGCGTGGAACGCTGATTATACTTAGCATCGTCATAAATTGCGCTTTTTTTTTAATATTTGACAGATGAAAATGGTGGGCAACAAAAACCCGTTACCGGCCCCCGACATTGATGGCGTGGTGGGCAACAAAAACCCGTTACCCACCATTTCACGCAGCGAAGTATAGCGAAGCGAACCTTCGGTGTGCTACGCTAAACTTTAGCGTGAAATACATAAAAGTTGTGTTATGACCGCGTGCAGTATAATTATCAATTATCAGTATTCGATGCAAAAGTAGTTTGATCTCTTCAATCCGCGTTCTATTTCATCGAAAATGGAAAAAAAATATGTCTTTGAGTTATAGAATACAGTTTTCGTTGATGTTACTTACGGGAAGTGCCATTTTACTGGCGATTTTAGGAACCCTTTTCTACTACATGGGCACAACTGAGATTAATGAACGCTTTAAAAACAGTGCATTATTCAAAACAAATACCATTCGTCAACAATTTCAAGATTATACCAAGATGATGAGTTTAACGGTTCAATCAGTCTCACAAAGTGATTCTCTTACTCAATTCATCACCGCGAAACAAGACAAAGACGCTTTACAACAACATGTTCGCTCTCTTTTTTTAGTACTCATGAGAAAACATCCTGAATTTATGCAGCTACGTTACATTGATGCTCAAGGCCAAGAAGTGATACGTTTTGATCGAAACCACAATAGTAGCGAGAAACCTTATGAAATTTCAAAACAGCATCTTCAATATAAAGCACATCGCGGATACTTTATTGAAACTACTAAATTATCAAAAGGTCGTATTTGGTTTTCCAAACTGGACTTAAATATCGAACATAAAAAGATTGAAATACCCATCAAACCCACATTACGTGCCTCTACACAGGTTTATATCAATGGCTCATTTCGCGGTATTGTCATTGTTAATGTTTTGGTGAAAGAACTGCTAGAGAATATCAAACAGTTTTTGGACGAGATGCTGATAACAATTGTCGATCAAGATGGAGAAATGATTATCCACCCCAACTCACAATATAGTTGGTCAAGATATCTCAAGCGTACACATCATCTAACAGATGATTTTCCTCAACAAGCCAAAGATATCTTAGCTCATGAACGCTGGGTATCGACAACATTTATGAGTCACAGGCTTGGATTAGATAATGGTGAAAACCTGACCCTGATTCTTGAAATGGATAAAAAAAGCTACGAAAAACAGTTTGATTATGTTAAAAAAATCACTGTTCTCATTGTGACAGTGCTATTCTTTATTTTTTTGTTTGTCAATATTTTTATTTCTCGCTTGATGGCCAGCATACCAGAAAAACTTGAAAAAGAGGTGAACAAGAGAACACGAGAACTCGCTGATAAACAAAACGAATTACATAGTCAACTGGCTTTTCAAAAAACATTGCTAAAAACCATTCCAAATCCTATCTTTTTCAAAGATGAACAAGGTATTTATCGGGAATGCAATTGTGCCTTTGAAGCGTTCTTAGGCCTTAAAAAGGAACAAATTATTGGACACAACGTATATGATTTGATGCCTAAAGAACAGGCCTATGTGTATCACCTAGCCGATTTAAAATTGAAAGAAAATGGGGAAGTACAAACTTACGAGGCAAAAGTACATCATGCAGAGGGTAATGAAAGAGATATCATCTTTAATGAAGCGGTTATGATCAATGACGATATGGGCGGTATTATCGGTGTGATGCTTGATGTGACTGAACTTAAAGCCGTGCAAAAAAAACTGGCTTTAACCAATCAAAAACTGGCAGAAAGCTACAAAAAATCAGAAAAAATGGTTGCGCTTGGACAACTGATCGCCGGCGTGGCCCATGAAATCAACACACCGCTAGGTGCCATTCGCTCTGCTGTGACGAATATTACCCGTTTTTTGACTCAAACCCTAGAACAGTTACCCGCATTTTTTCAATTATTGTCTAAAAAACGTCAGCATGATTTCTTTACTTTGCTCCAAAAGACAAATGGACAAGAACTCAATTTCTCATCTAAAGAAAAACGTCAATATCGACGCGCCTTGATTCATCAACTCGAAAAACACGGCATTTTTGATTCGGCTGAGATGATGGCCGACACCTTGGTAGAAATGGGTATTTATCAAGAGATTGAGGCTTTTTTACCTCTATTAAAGGATACAAATGGCTCAACGATTTTAAACATCGCTTATATGCTGACAACCTTACAACAAAGCACTAAAACGATTACAATAGCCTCAGGGCGTGCGACTAAAACAGTACGGGCGCTCAAAAATTTTGCCCGTTATGACAACATGGATCAAAAAGTCAATGCCAACATTACCGAAGGTATTGAAACGGTGTTAACCCTTTATTACAATCAATTCAAACAAGGTATCGAAATTATCCGTAACTATGCCGAATTACCCTCGATACTGTGTTACCCTGATGAATTAAATCAGGTGTGGACGAATCTCGTTCATAATGCCTTACAAGCGATGGAAAATAAGGGTACTTTACAAATTGAAGTCTCTATGCAAAATGATGATGTGGTTATCAGTATGACTGATAACGGCTGCGGTATTCCTGACAAGATTCAACAAAAAATATTTGAGCCGTTTTTTACCACAAAATCTGCTGGTGAAGGCAGCGGTTTAGGGTTGGACATTGTTAAAAAGATTATTGATAAACATGATGGTAAAATCACCGTCAGCAGTGCGCCGGGTCAAACCACATTTAGTGTTTATCTGCCAATTTAATGACAAGCAAGGGCAACCACAAGGATTGCCCCTACATACCCTATTTTATTGTAGGGGCAATCCCTTGTGGTTGCCCCTAAAAAAGTCTTATGAACTCTATTACATCAATACCAAGATGAGCATACAAAAATGAACAAATCACTTAAAGCCATTATTAATAAACACTTTTTAAGTTCTTCATTGACACCGGTTTTTACGGTAGAAATCGTCTTATTAGCACTTTACTTTGGCATTAGTGCCTTTATTACGACTAAAACCATGAACATGCTCTTGTTTGAAACCAAGCAAAACATTCGCGAAATTGCCTATCGGGAAGCACAAAACATCAATCAGCAACTCAAAGAAATCTCGACGTTTGCTAAACTGCTTCAAAGTGAACATCAGCGTTTTTTTGAAAACCCTGAGCGTTTCGGATTGCCTTATGGCACGCCTGAGTTTGCAGTGGCCGATAATAGGGCTTTCTATAAAACAAAGGATAACGGGGGCTCACTTCTTTACTACTCTTCAACCACCCAAATAACTGAACAAGCGTACCAAAAGGCTTTGAAAACAGAAGCTTTTGATCCCTTGTTTCAGGATATAGTCACTCATAACCCTAATGCTGTACAAGTTTATATTAATACTTATGACAATATGAACCGACTCTATCCTTTTATCGAAAACGTAGCAGAACAGTTTAGTGGTTCAATACAAGTGGAAAAGTTTAATTTTTATTACGAAGCGGATGCCAAACACAATCCAACACGAGGGCCTGTTTGGACAGATGCCTATTTGGATCCTGCGGGTCAAGGTTGGATGATGTCCTGTATTGTGCCCATTTATAAGGGTGATTTTTTAGAAGGCGTAACTGGAATAGATATCACAATTGAGAAATTTGTTGATAACATTTTAACACTGGATTTGCCTTGGCAAGGCAGCGCCTTCTTAGTGAATCAAGAAGGCATGATTTTAGCTATGCCCGAAAAAGTGGAAGCGTATTTGAATTTGAAAGAACTCAAAGCCCATGCTTACGGTGATGACAAGCTCACGACGACTATCAGCAAACCGGAAGAATTTAATTTGCTTAAAAATAAAGATCAAGCCGTTGTCGCGCAGCTTGATAAGCTTTTTTCGGGTCATACTGATCTGATCGATTTTACCGCCAGCGGCCACAACTTGATCTTATCACAGCAAATGATTGATGAAACAGGTTGGCGTTTACTCTTTTTAGTCGATAAAGAAATCGTTTTTAAACCCGTTTTTGACTTAAAAATACAGGCGCGTCAAATCGGCTATGTGGTGATTTTTTTGATGATACTGTTTTATTTAGGCTTTGTTTTATATCTGATTAAAAAATCACATCATTTATCTCACCAAATTTCTGCACCGATTGCTAACCTTGCCCATCTCAGTACTGAAATGGTGAGCAATATGAAAACGGTTGAGGTGAAACTGCTCAAGTATGACATAGATGAAGTCAGTGAATTGTCCAACAATTTCAATACCATGATCATTCACCTCAAAGAACTGTTTGCCAACCTAGAAGAGGCTAGGAACACTTTAGAAATCAAAGTGGAAGAACGCACCCGTGAGCTGTCAGAAGCACTTGAACATCTCAAACGTACACAAGAAGAATTGGTGCAATCCGAAAAAATGGCGGCATTAGGTCAATTGGTTGCTGGTATTGCCCATGAAATCAATACCCCACTAGGTGCCATTCGCTCATCCGTTGGCAATATTGCCAAGTTTTTGGAACAAACGCTAGAACAATTACCCGAATTTTTTGACTCACTGTCTAAAGAACAAAAGCAGGATTTTTTTGCATTATTGCAAACATCACTACAACAAGAAACCCTGTTTTCTGTTAAAGAAGAACGCAAATTCAAAAGAACCTTGACTCGCCAATTGGAAGAACACGATATTAAAAATGCGGCCACGATGGCCACTAAATTGGTGAGTATGGGGATTTATGACCAGATTGACACCCTATTGCCATTGTTGAAAGCTACTAACAGTGGCGAGATGATACAAATAGCCTATAAACTTTCAGGATTACAAAAAAGTACGCAAAACATTTCAATTGCCACGGTTCGGGCCTCCAAAGTCGTGTTTGCCCTGAAAAATTTTGCGCGTTTTGATACTTCAGGTGAAAAAGTACAAGCCAATCTCATTGATGGCATTGAAACCGTCTTAACGCTTTATCACAGTCAACTGAGACAGGGTGTTGAAGTCATTCGCCACTATGCCGAATTACAGCTAGTAGACTGCTATCCCGATGAACTCAATCAGGTTTGGACCAACTTAATTCATAACGCCTTACAAGCCATGAGTTACAAAGGCACTTTACAGATTGATGCAGCTCTGCAAGACAGGGAAGTGGTTATTAGTATTACCGATAGCGGCACAGGTATCCCAGACGACATTCAGGCAAAAATCTTTGAACCTTTTTTTACCACCAAACCCCCAGGAGAAGGCAGTGGCCTTGGTTTAGATATAGCCCGAAAAATTATTGAAAAACATGATGGTCAAATTACCGTAAGCAGTGTACCGGGTCAAACGACCTTTACAGTGTCTATTCCTACAGCGCACACAGGAGATGAATAAATGCCTCAAGCTGTGATTTTATGTGTAGACGATGAGAGAGTGATATTGGATAGTCTTGAAAGACAATTGGAAGACGCATTTGGTGATGATTATCTCTATGAATTTGCAGAAAATGGAGAAGACGCACTGGAATTGATTGATGAATTAAATGAAGAAGGTTTGAATATTATTGTGGTCGTCTCAGATTGGCTCATGCCTGGTATCAAGGGTGATGAATTTCTGGTTCGTGTCCATAATAAATTTCCTAAAACGGTCAATATTTTACTTTCAGGGCAAGCTGATGATGCCGCGATTGAACGTGCTAAACAGCATGCGAATGTTCAGCGTTGTATCTATAAACCCTGGAGTGAAGAAGAATTAGTCGAAACCATTAAGCAAGGTTTGAAATTGTGAAAACACCCGTTATTGTTTGTGTCGATGATGAAAAAACGATTCTGAATAGTCTTCAAATGGAACTGATGGACGAATTGGGAGATCAATATCTCATTGAAACTGCTGAAAGTGGCATAGAAGCATTAGAGATTATTGAAGAATTGTTGGCAGAGGGTATTGAATTACCCCTAGTCATTTCAGATCAAATTATGCCCAGCATGAAAGGGGATGAATTGCTCACACAGGTTCATGCCATAACCCCCAAAACCTTAACGATTCTGTTAACTGGACAAGCAGATGCTGAGGCAGTGGGAAGAGCGGTTAATAGCGCCAACCTTTATCGTTATATCCCCAAACCTTGGGAATCTACCGATCTTTCTATGACGATAACGAAAGCGCTTAAAAGTTATTTTCAAGACAAAAAACTGGCGCAGTTTTATGCCAGTTTAGAATACAAAGTGGCCGCTCGTACTCGCGAATTACAACAGAAAAATAAATTTTTAAGCATTGCGGTACATGATCTGAAAAATCCACTTTTCACTATTTATGAATTTTCAGACATGATTAAAACGGATTTTGCTGATACACCTGAAGAAGTCATTGAGATGGCTGATATGATTGCAATAGCTTCTCAGAAGATGTTTAAATTAGTGAAGAATATATTAGACGTCAATGCGATTGAATCGCGTAAAATGGATATTTCGCTCAATGTATTTGACATTCTGCCCACTTTGCAATGGGTGATCAATCAATATATTAAAAGGGCGAAAGTTAAGCAGATCAGCTTACACTGCCATTATCAAAAACAAGCCTATCATGCTCTGTGCAATAAAGATTTATTAGGCCAAGTATTTGATAACTTGATTTCTAACGCGATCAAATACTCACCCATTGGTAAAGCGATTAATATCCGCCTCAAACAAGATGACAGCGGTTATGTCCGCTGTGAAATACAAGATGAAGGCCCAGGATTGAGTTTAGCCGATCAAGAAAAATTATTTGGTCAATTTACTCGCTTAACGCCTAAACCGACAGGTGGTGAAGATTCCACCGGTTTAGGTTTATTCATTGTTAAAAAATTAGTGGAGTCACAGCAAGGCAAAGTTTGGTGTGAAAGTCTTGAAGGGCAGGGTGCCACTTTTATTGTTCAATTAAAACGATAACGATTGTCTATACTGATAAAGTTTTGTCAGTCAGAGGTCAAAAACCTGCCAGGTTTGGCAAACCTGGCAGGTTTGGCAAAAGTTGCGTGTTTTTTTTGAGTGTTTACATAAGCAACTTATTGATTTTTTAATGTTATTTAGATTTTATATCCTAAAATTATATTTTTTTATAACTCAATGGTTTACAAAAAAATTGAAGATTAGATTGAGTCTAAAAAACGGATTTAACCGAAACATTACCCTGAGCAGAGCCCTTAAAACCTTTATTGATCTGGAAAATAGCAATGCTGCTCAATTAAACGGGATTTAAAAAATATTGTGAAAAAACCGGTTATTATTTGTGTTGATGATGAGAGTATAATTCTAATTCATCTTCAGATGGAACTGATGGATGCTTTGGGGGATGAGTATCTCATTGAAACGGCTGAAGGGGGAGAAGATGCTTTGGCGTTATTTAATGAACTGTTAGAAGATAACTATGACATTCCTTTGATTATCTCCGATTGCATCATGCCAGGCATGCTAGGCCCGGAACTTTTAAAACGTATCCATGCCATATCGAAAAAAACATTTAAGATTTTGTTGACGGGTCAAACGAGTACTGAGGCCGTCATTGATGCGGTTAATCATGCTAACTTGTACCGTTACATAGCCAAACCTTGGGAAACAGAAGACTTGATTTTGACCGTCCAACAAGCGATTGAAAGCTATTTTAAGGATCAATTGCTTGAAGAGCAAAATCAAGCATTAACAGAAATGAATTCCCAATTACAAGAACGCACTGACGCCCTTTTACAGGCACTCGAAGACCTTCAAGCAACACAACAAGAACTGATTCAATCCGAAAAAATGGCCACTTTGGGTCAACTGGTAGCCGGTATTGCTCATGAAATCAATACACCACTTGGCGCGATTCGATCCTCTGTGGAAAATATTACCTACTTTTTGAATCAAACAATCAATAAATTACCCGATTTTTTTCAATCACTTTCTTCAAAGCATCAGCAAGATTTCTTTGCCTTACTCAAATATTCAATACAACAAAAAAACAATTTATCTTCCAAAGAAAAACGTCAATATCGACGTGCTTTAGTGGGCCAATTAGAGAAACACAATATTGAGAATGCAACGACTATTGCAGATACACTGGTCGAAATGGGTATTTATGGAGAGATTGAAATCTTTTTACCCCTGTTAAGCCAGTCTGAAAATCATAGCATTTTAAACATGGCCTATCAAATGGGGAGTTTACAAAAAAGCGCCCAAACTATCACAATGGCCTCCAACAGTGCAGCCAAAGTCGTGTTTGCACTTAAAAATTTTGCCCGTTACGATCATAAGGGCCAAAAAATCAAGACGAATATTACGGAAAGCATTGATACTATTTTAATACTTTACCATAACAAAATCACATACACTATTCAAGTCATCAAAAATTATGTTGAATTGCCACCCGTTCTATGCTACCCAGATGAACTGAATCAAGTGTGGACCAATCTGATTCACAATGCTTTGCAGGCGATGAACAACAAGGGGACTTTACAACTTGAAGTGGCTAGGCAAGACAATTATGCCGTGATTAGCATCATTGATAGTGGTCAAGGTATCGCAGATGAGATATCGGATAAAATATTTGTTCCGTTTTTTACCACCAAACCTATCGGCGAAGGCAGCGGCTTGGGGTTAGATATTGTTAAAAAGATTATTGATAAGCATGATGGCAAAATAGAATTTCAAAGTATTCCAGGTCATACTCGGTTTACGGTGTCTATTCCTATTAATTCAAACGAGGAAGAATAAGAGATTTAAACCCGTCATTTGTATGTGTATTTGTTATATTGGCCAGCAGATTTATCTGACAAACTATAGATTAGAAAGTGGAATTGAATAAAATGCTGAATAAACCCGTGATTCTATGTGTTGATGATGAGCAAACGGTACTTGATAGTCTAAAAATCGAACTCAAACGAACATTCTGCGATCAATATCTCATTGAAACGGCAGAAAGCAGTGAAGAAGCTTTAGAGTTAGTTAAACAATTGATCGATGATAACTACGAATTGCCAGTCGTTATCTCTGACTACATTATGCCCGATATGAAGGGAGATGAATTGTTAACACGGATTCACGCCATCTCTCCTGCAACAGCTAAGGTGATGTTAACGGGTCAAGCCTCGTTCGATGCTGTAGAAAATACGCTGAAACAGGCAAAATTGTATCGCTTTATAAAAAAACCATGGCAAACAGAAGAGCTTATTTTTACCCTTTCAGAAGCGATTAAAAGCTATTTTCGGGATCAAGAACTGGCAAATAAAACTCAAGAATTAGAAAGAAAGATAACGACTTTCCATAAATTTGTGCCCGTTCAATTTCTGAAACTCTTAAATATTGAAGAATATGAACAGATCAAGTTGGGTTTGTGCGTTGAAAAAACCATGACGATTATGTTTTCCGATATTAGGGGATTCACTTCTCTTTCGGAACAAATGACACCACCAGAAAATTTTAATTTTATCAATAGTTATTTAAGCCAAATGGAACCCGTTATTTATCAACATCATGGCTTTATTGATAAATATATTGGTGATGGGATTATGGCCTTGTTTCCAACTTGTGCCGATGACGCAGTACAGGCGGCCTGTGCTATGTTAAAACAACTCAAAAAATACAATCAAGGGCGGCAACGCGCAGGTTATAAACCCATTCAAATTGGTATTGGACTTCATACAGGCCCCTTGATGTTGGGTACCGTTGGTGACCAGAATCGTATGGATGGAACAGTGATTTCGGATGCCGTTAATTTAGCTTCGCGAATTGAAAGCTTAACAAAGACTTATGGTACCCCCTTGTTAATCACGGAAGCCACCTTTTCAAAATTAACTGATCTTTCGCAATACAATATTCGAGTTATTGACTACGTGACAGTCAAAGGCAAAACGGAAACGGTTTTGGTTTATGAAGTTTTTGATGCCGATTCGCCTGAAAGCCTTAAGCTGAAATTAGAAACTAAAGCCGATTTTGAACAAGGTTTTGAGTGTTTTCATAATCAACAGTTTGAAGAAGCACAGAATTTGTTTGAAAAAATCAGACAAGTGAACGAAAATGATTTAGCACCTCTGATATATCTCAATCACTGTCAGACTATTTTAAGCCTGACGATGCCAAAATCACCTCGCATTCTCATTGTTGATGATACGCCTTTCAATATCGACATCTTATCTCGTCTTTTAACCAAGAGGCATTTTGACGTTTCAATTGCGGAAAATGGTGAAATGGCGCTTTCCATAGTTAAACAGAAAAAGCCACATCTCATTTTATTAGATATAATGATGCCAGGTATGGATGGCTTTGAAACCTGTCGGCGACTCAAAGCGGATTTACAAACTCAAGACATTCCTGTTATTTTTATAAGCGCCTTAACAGATAGTCTTGATAAAGTGAAAGGATTTGAACTGGGTGCGGTAGATTACATTACAAAACCCTTCCAACGCAAAGAAGTCTTAGCACGAATTAACACACACTTAAAGCTCAATATGTTACAAAAGCAACTTCAAGCCAAAATTAATGAATTAGAAATCAATAATGTAGAACTCAAGGATAAAATCAATCGCTTTGTTGGGGGTTAGCTCTAGGGTGTGAACGAAAAGCTTTTTTTGATCTGTTATATCGGGAAAAATGTCGAATACAATAACGCGCTTTTTTGCAAAAGACGCTAAAGATGTTCTGTATCAAGAGAAATCTTGCTGCGAAGCGTCTCTTGCGTCTCTTTTTCACATTTCACGCGCGTAGTGAAGCTTCGCAAAACTTATTAAAAAAGTTAGATTTTTTCCCGACATCGATAGGTGGGTGGCTGGATATTGGAACGAACCTGCACTAGGATAGTTTGTTCAATAATATGTTAGCTTGAACAACATAATAGATAGCAATGGGTTGATAACTCATTTTCACATTTCACGCAAAAGTTTCGCTTCGCTAAACTTTTGCGTGAAATACCGTTTTTGCGCGCAAAAACTTGCAGCAAAGAACTGATAATTGAAAAAGCATGAACCACTCGGTCATTATATGCGTTGATGATGAGCAAACGATACTTGAGAGTATCAAAATAGAACTGAAGCAAGCACTTGGTGATCAATATCTTATTGAAACCGCTGAAAGCGGTGAAGAAGCTTTAGAGCTAGTTGAGCAATTGCTAGAAGAGGACTATGAAATTCCTTTGGTTATCTCTGACTACATTATGCCCGATCTTAAGGGTGATGAAGTGTTAAAACAGATTCATTTACGCTCGCCTGACACGCTTAAGATCATGTTGACGGGTCAAGCCGATATTTCAGCCGTGGCGAATGCGATTAAATATGCCAAACTGTATCGCTATATTGCCAAACCCTGGGAAACAGATGATCTGATTTTGACCGTTCAAGAAGCCATTAAAAGTTATTTTAAAGATAAACAACTAGCTGAAAAAAATAAAGAATTGGAAAGAAAAGTCAGTACTTTTCATAAATTCGTGCCCATTCAATTTCTGAAACTTTTAAATATTGAAGAATATGATCAGATCAAGTTAGGCTTATGTGTCGAAAAAAATATGACTGTTATGTTTTCCGATATCCGGGAATTTACGGTACTTTCTGAAAAAATGACACCGCAAGAAAATTTTAATTTTATCAATAGTTATTTAACTCAAATGGAACCGATTATTGATAAATATCAGGGGTTTATTGACAAATACATTGGTGATGCCATTATGGCCCTGTTTCCCACTTGTGCAGATGATGCGGTGCAAGCGGCTATTGCGATGCTTAAACAACTTTCAAAGTACAATGATGGACGGCAACGTGCGGGTTATAAGGCCATTGAAATTGGTATTGGGCTCCATACCGGCCCCTTGATGTTAGGCACTGTTGGGGATCATAATCGTATGGATGGCACCGTGATTTCGGATGCCGTTAATTTAGCGTCACGGGTAGAAGGCTTAACAAAAACTTATGGCACACCTTTGTTAATAACAGAACAAACTTATCAGCAATTAAGCGATGCTTCACAATATCAAATTCGAGTCATTGACTGTGTGAATGTCAAAGGAAAAACGGAACTGGTTACCATTTATGAAGTATTTGATGGCGATGAGTCCGATAACTTCACACAAAAATTAGAAACGGTGTTAGATTTTGAACAAGGTTTTGGCTGTTTTCACCATGAACAGTTTGAGAAAGCACTCCGTTTTTTTGAGAACGTCTTGCAAGTCAATCAAAATGACTTAGCCGCACAGATTTACTTAAATCATTGTCAAAAGATTTTAAATAAAATGCCATCCTCACCCCACATTCTCGTTATTGATGATACGCCATTAGGTGTGGTGGTTTTGTCTCATTTTTTAAAGAAAAATCACTTTGAAGTCTCAACTGCGGATAGTGGCGAAAATGCCCTCTCTACAGTTAAACATAAGCGTCCACATTTAATTCTATTAGATGTCATGATGCCAGGGGGTATGGATGGTTATGAAACGTGTCGGCGTTTAAAAGCCGATCCTCAAACCCGCGATCTTCCTATTATCTTTATGAGTGGGCTAACCGATACTGTTGATAAAGTTAAAGGTTTTAAAGCGGGTGCAATTGATTACATTACTAAACCCTTTCAGTACGAAGAAGTCTTAGCACGGATCAAAACGCATTTAAGTGTTGCTTATCATACGAATGTGAATTAATTAGGAAGGGGGTGGGCGATTTGATTTATGATTATTTCATAACTTTTTTCGGCGAAAGTTTTGCGCGCAAAACTTTAGCTTCGCTAAACTTCTTAAGTGAAATGTGAAAAAGAGACGCAAGAGACGCAAAGATTTCTATTGAGAGAGGGCTTATTTTGCGTCAAAGCGCGTCAAAGCGCGTCAAAGCGCGTTTGTTTATATTGATATCATGGCGAAACCAAATATTAATTATATTTTTTGAAAACACACTCAAGAAAGAGAAAGCCTCGCGAAAATAAAACGCTTTCCCTTCCTTAAAGTAAAGAACAAAAATTACAATTTCAATTGTACAGTATGCCCCTGCTGGTTACTTGGATGATCAGTCTTGGTAAACACAGAACGATCATTTTTGAGTGCGATCACATCAAAAAACGGTTGAAAGCGTGTTTCAGGAACCTCAAACGCCTGCAAAAATTTATTGAACAACTCTTGTTCTTCAGGCGCTGCGGTACTGTCTGACAGAGACGAGTCAAGAATATTCGTCAAAATGCACATTTTTTGTGCATCAGTTAACATCGGCACAGCCTCAGAGAAAAACGTCTCTATCGGATTCTTTTGATAGTACTTAAAAGCACGATCTAAAAGTTGCTGGTTATTGGCACCAACACCAATGGCACCACCACTCTCTTCACCACCCAACACTGCCAACAGTTGTCCAACTTCTTCGTGTTCGACTTTACCATCAGCACCTATCATATAAATCAGCGACGTTACGAAAGCAAAGTGAGGATTCATTTCCTCACTATCGCCCTTAAACATATCAAATAATCCCATTTGTCAATAACCTCTTCAAATGCTATGAATGAATACAATCTAATAATATACACTATTTAGCTGATAGGCTAAAGAAATATATTCATGAGTCAAAAGTTTTCAGTAGAGACGCGATGCATCGCGTCTCCTCTTTCTATCGCCGAAACGCATCGCGATTGTAGAGACGCGATGCATCGCGTCTCCTCTTTCTATCGCCGAGACGCTTCGCGATTGTAGAGACGCGATGCATCGCGTCTCCTCTTTCTATCGCCGAAACGCTTCGCGATCGTAGAGACGCTATTCTTCGCGTCTCCTGTATATTCGCCGAGACGCATCGCGATTGTAGAGACGCGATGCATCGCGTCTCCTCTTCTTCGCAGATTTGCTACGCAGAGACGCGAGCATCGCGTCTCTACAGAACAACATCGAATTTTGCATTAACCATTAACCATTAACCATTAACCATTAACAAACAATGACTTCTCAAATCACAACACTAGATAGGCGTGAATTTCTCAAATTAACAGGGCAAAGTATGGCTGCAATGCCTTTGCTCACTGGTTGCGCCTTATCACCTGAAACGCCCGTGTCTGATAACACAGTTACACTGGTAAATGATCAATCTGACTCCCAATCTTTGCCACAACAAAAAACATTGCCGGAAGAAAACACCAAGCCAGAAATCAGTTTAGAGGCTAAAATCGGGCAAATGTTGCTCGTTGGATTTCGCGGCCTTAAAATAAAGGGCCATGATGATCCCATTGTACACGATATCCGAGATCATCATATAGGCGGTGTTGTGCTTTTTAACTACGACGTTGCTCGACAAAGTCGAGTGCGTAATATCCAATCGCCTCAACAAGTCAAAACATTAGTCAGCGCATTACAAGACTATTCGGAAATCCCCTTACTCATTGGTATCGACTACGAAGGGGGCATAATCAACCGATTGCCTAAAACTTATGGTTTTCCAACCACCGTCTCGCACCAATATCTCGGAAACAAAAACAACCGAACACTCACACGCCAATATGCCACAACCATGGCAAAAACGCTGGCTGAACTCGGAATCAACCTCAACTTTGCGCCAGTGGTTGATGTTAATACCAATCCCGACAATCCCATTATTGGCAAAATAGAACGGAGTTTTTCTCCTAATCCCAAGATTGTAGCCCAACATGCCCTTGAATTTATCAAAGCCCACCGTGAACAAAATGTGCTTTGCACCCTTAAACACTTTCCAGGGCACGGCAGTTCAACGGCCGATTCCCATATTGGTGTAGCCGATGTCACCAAAACTTGGAAGCCGATTGAACTTCAGCCTTATATCGACATCATTCAGGCCGGTGAAGCTGACACCATTATGACAGCACATGTGTTTAACAAACAACTCGACCCAGATTACCCCGCCACCCTTTCCAAGTCGATTATCACTGGGCGATTGCGAGGAGAATTAAATTTCAACGGCGTTATATTTTCGGACGATATGCAAATGAAAGCGATTGCCAATTATTACGGTTTAGAAACCGCGATTCACAAAGCCATTGAAGCGGGCATTGATATATTGGTTATCGGCAATAACACAGGGGATTTCGTACCAGACATTGCCAAGCGTGTCGCAACAATTATCAAGCAATTGGTTCAAAGCGGCACGCTTAGCGAAGAGCGTATAGACGAGTCATACCAAAGAATTATTCAACTCAAGTCTCGATTCTAGTTAGTTAATAAGTACGCTTCCATAAATTTTTCGGCATATTGGTTACGAAAACGATTGTTTTTATTCATTTTAGCGTGAAGTAGAGACGCGATGCATCGCGTCTCTACCTCAAACCCAAATATCCCAAAGTTTCTAAAGAAGCGAACCTCTTAAGATTCAGTTATCCTTGCCTCCTCTTCTTCTTCAGTCTCTTCAGGAAAAGACAGAATAAGGTAACCGCCTGTCAGATCCACCCCAATAAACTGAGCTTCTACTTCATCACCATCCTGCAAAATACGGCGAACCTCTTCAACATTGTCAAGCGAAAGTTCAGAGATATCGATATAACCTTCAATACCATTCGTTAACTGGAGAATGGCTTTCTCCTCATCCATTTCACTAATCAATCCTCTGACTATGCAGCCTTTGCGATGTTCAGCAATAAACTCAGATAAAGTGTCTTCCAACTGTTTGATGCCCAAAGAAATACGTTGATTTTCCGCGTCAATACTCAAAATGACAACCTCAACTTCGTCACCTTTTTTGTAATGACGTACCGCTTTTTCACCCGGTATATCCCAAGAAATGTCAGAAAGATGTACCAAGCCATCAATTCCCCCCTCAACCCCAACAAAAATACCAAAATGAGTCGTTGAGGTGACTTTTCCCATCAGTTTATCGTACTTCTTGTGAGCCGCCGCAAATTCTTCCCACGGATTAGGGAGACACTGTTTAATCCCAAGTGCTATACGACCATGTTCTTCGTCGTGATCCAAAACGATCACTTCGACTTGATCACCTTTCCGGACAACCTTAGAGGGATGCACTTTTTTATGAGTCCAATCCATATCTGATTGATGCACCAAGCCTTCCAATCCATCTTCAATTTCGACGAAGCAACCGAAATGAGTCAACCCAGTCACTATACCCAATTTGCGCGTACCTTTGGGATAACGTTGAGCAATATTAATCCAAGGATTTTCAGATAAATGCTTGATACTCAAAGAAACACGCTCACGTTCAGGCTCAACTTTTTGTACTTTAACATCGACGGTATCGCCAAGATTGAGTACATCAGCAGGATGTTTGACATGTTTCCAAGCTATATCCTTGACATGCACCAAGCCAACAACATCACCCAAATTCACCAAGGCACCGTATTTAGGTAAGCTTTCTACAACACCGCTCATTACCATGTCTTTTTGTATCTCTTCTAATGTCACTTTGTTACTCCATTGTTAAAAATCGAGATCAACGCTTTTCATTCCCTGATGAATCTTGCTTGTTTCCAATCTATCTCTCAAAACACTGTTCGATGTTCAAATTTTCGTATTCAATTGAACATTGAACCTAATGAGAGAATAGTTTATAGTACAAACGGTTCATTGGACAGAAAAATGTTCAAAATCACCATTCAAAATCTGTTGATTTTTGATAAAGTATTGAAATATAAAAATAGCCTATATTACCATACGCTATTAGCTATTGGTTATTTATTTCTGATTATAACTCTTAGCAGCTATCAGTTTGGCCTGATACTTTTTTTCTTTACGGCGATCACAGAGGGCCACAGAGGGCCACAGAGAATAAGTCTATGATCTTTAATTATATTGTAATACAAAATACATTGTAAATGTATGTGTTTTTTACCCCGAATTTAAAAACTGATAGGTGGTAAGGATTATAACTTTTTTTTTGTTGATAGCTTATCAACCCGCCAACCCCCCAAGGGGTTTTCAGGAGGAAAATTGAAATGCGCCCCGCTCGCTGCTCGCTGTTTTGATGAACGCGGGCGCGTGGATACCACACACCGGCAATACAATACAACACTAGCTTTCCGATTCATCTCGCCATCTTCTATCAGTCTCAACGCCTTCCCATTCAATATCATTATCAGATATCCAACCCAATTTCTTCCATCCCATTTTCCTATCATATTCAAATCTTAAAAACTCCCTGTCTTCTATACTTCCTTTATAACAACCCCTTGAAGTTAATCTTTTCCCATTAGCAAATAACAAAAAGTCACAATCAATAATCGTATTTTGATATATTGTGATGCCGATATATTAAAGTTCCACAAAAATAGATTTCAAGATTTTTATCGACCTTCATGACAATGTCATAACATCCAGAAGAACTCAATTCGCCTTCTTTATAAGGTGAAAAAAAACTATCTACAACCGTAATTGGCCTATAAATCAGAACGGACAGTTCATTGATTAGAAAATCAAGCCATTCTTTCCATTGCTCAATATTTTTTGGAGGTTTTGAACAATCAAATAGAATTTCTCTCATTTTTTCAACAGTCATAAATCTTTGGCATAGATTGCCCCTACAAGAACATGTTGTCGGGGCAATCCCTTGTGCTTGCCCTGTTTATGGAGTAGACAGGCTGGCTTATTTTTGTGTGTAGGATAAAGCCATCATTCTAAGTTTGTCTAATGCTATAACGTAATTTAACGCTTCTGGTACTGTTTCTAAATTGTTCTATTTTCCAGATGTCATGGAGATGAAGGCCTTCTTTTTGTCATTCAATAAAGGTGTTCTCAGTCTTTTCTGGTATGAGTCATTTATGGGCTGTCTTTCAATAAGACTGTTAACAATTCCAGCAATAAAGGTATCTGCTGTCGTTATGTCAAAAACGGCATCCCCCAAATCACCTTTGTAGTTATTCGTATCAGGGGCGGGCAGTTTTTGATACAGAGCCCAAAATTTTTGTAAAGTATTTAAAGTCATAATAGTGCTGGGGTGATTCGTTAATTGAATCTGTTCAATGTTCATATCAATTTGAGTTATGAGGGCCCAAAAAGCACTTTATCAATGATCAATTATTAATGAACAATGTTCTAATCTGTTCCTTACCACCTATCAGTTTTATCTAACTTATTGTATGTAGAGACGCGATGCCTCGCGTCTCTGGTTTGTTTCAACGCGATCCATCGTGCTTCTGAATTATTGTCGTATAAAACATTTTTTGAATCTATATTAAATATGTTTCGTTTATGTACCTCTAGTTTAACGCGATGCGTAGCAAATCTAGTTTGTTTCTTTGCTATGCCTTTTCGAGCGAGGCTTCGAGCGAGGCTTCGAGCGAGGCATCGCGTTTCTACAGGCATTATAGAAAACTGATAGGTGGTAAGAATCTGTTCTCAAAATATTGATATTTGTGATATATCTGACAAATTATAGATTTGATCAAATGTTAAGGCTTTTGTAGACTTTGATTGTCAAATCAAAATAAAATCTGACATAGAATGATTATTTCATTATTTAAATTAGAGTACAAGAAGAACAGTCGTTCAGTTGTTTATTTTATTCCATTTTTAGGGGGATGTAGGGGAAACAAAGTTATAATTATATCAAATGTCTCCAAATAGATGATCATTAACCATTAACCATTAACCATTAACCATTAACCATTAACCATTAACCATCATTATGGATAATCAAACGGTAACTATTCCTCAAGCCCTTCAATTGGCTTTGCAACATCATCAGGCTAACCATTTACAAGAGGCAGAGCAGATTTATCGCCAGGTGTTGGAGGTGGAACCTAATAATAGTGATGCGCTTCATTTATTGGGTGCATATGCTAGCACTTGATTTCTTACTCAAACCTAATCAAAGTTACTTATTTAAGTGCCGTTTTAGACTAATCTATTTTAATACTTGACTTTTGAAATTATATCAAATATCATAAATATTGTCATCTGTTTAGATGACACCATGACGGTGTCATGGATATGAGGGGCTCTGCAAATCAGAGGTTGCAAATTCGCATCAAGATTAGGTTAATCTGGGTGTGAATTTTATTAGGCCTTGAGTCTAGGGACTTTTGAC
>QNEL01000041.1 GCA_003645185.1 Candidatus Parabeggiatoa sp. nov. 3 | reverse complement strand
CATACATTGCCTCTGTAGGGGCGAACCTACGTGTTAGCCCTCAAATTATTTGTTCGCCCTCAAATTATTTGTTCGCCCTCAAATTTTTTCATTGGACGAACACGCAGGTTCGCCCCTACATACATTGCCTCTGTAGGGGCGAACCTACGTGTTCGCCCTCAAATTATTTGTTCGCCCTCAAATTTAGGGTTTGCGCGTGGGATTACCCCTACAAATTATCATGGGGCAATGGGGCAATCCGTAGGGTTGCCCTAATTATTTCATGCACGTTCCTTATTTTTATGAACATCTAGAACACGCATTTTATTGCGTAGCCATTGAATTTTTCCGGAATGCCGGATTGATAATTGATAGTGTTCACGGGGATGAATCGTTACTTCCCGTTTTTTAGCCAATGAGCCATGAGTCGTCTCAAAATGACGGATTTGCTGCGCGACAAAAGGGAAGAATTGATAGCGATTTAAAATCAATTCTCGTGCATAGGCGATGGCATCCAAATTGCGCTGCCATGCGTTACTTGAAACCGCAGATTTGATTTGTTCGACGACATCCGGCGCGTTGATGTCAATTTGGATGAGGGCCTCGGCTGGAAAATAGTCCGTGATTCGCGTACAACCATAATAGATAGGCATACACCATGCGAGAAAACAATCTGCCAGTTTTTCACTCCAGTAAAATTCATTGCTAAAATTCTCAATGGCTAAAACATATTGATAGGGCACTAAACCATCCCATTTCTCTTCAACACATATAAAACCAGATTTGGCTTGTTCCGCTTTTATTTTGTCACGCGAAGCCTCTGGCTGACGAAGATGATATTCATAAGTTGCAATCAAATCAAATTCTAATTTGCCACGAATGTTATCCAAAAATCGCATTCTCGCCCGATGCCCTTCAATAAATCTAAGTGAACTTGTAATCCAAGACAATTGCCGGTTTTTTTCGGGTACCTTAAAATCGATTAGAAAATCGTAATCTCGGTTGACATGCCAAGGTAAAGCGGGTTGACTTTGCACATATTGAGAGCCTGAACGTTTGGCATCAGTGGTAAACGTTCTAAAAGAATAGGGCGGATTGAGATGCCACGGTTTACGAAATTCCACTGGTGGCTCTTGATTGATCGACCAAATATGTTTTGGTGGACATTTGACGGTAGTGGTTTCATTGACTCCATTTAATACGATAACATAATCACATTCATCAACCGGTTCGATAGTGAATGTGATGTCATCCCAAATACTACTTTGATTGGGGGTTTGTCGCTTCAAATCCGGCCAATCCCAATCTTTAACGATGCGAACTAATTTCTTATGCATTATATAACTACAAGGATTATTTATAATAAAGGATAAGACTATAAGGATTATTTAACTACAAAGATTGTTTATAATAAAGGATAAAAGCGTTTTTGTCGTTGAGTTAAGCTAGGGCGAACACGTAGGTTCGCCCCTACAGTCTATGAATACGCTGGGTTTTGTAGGGGCATACCTGCGTGTCTGCCCTTGTTCAAGTTTTTGCGCGCAAAAACTTTTGCCTGAAGGGGGCCGCGATAAATCGTGCCATGCACAAGGCAGTTTAAGTTGCCCAAGTTGCCTAAGGCCATAAGCTATAAATGAACAATCGAACTTTTGAACAAAATAATAAAGATGAACAGTCACTGTTCATGCCAGTTTTGGGTTTTACTGATAATTAAAGCCTATTCTTGAAGGCCCGATTTTCGTTCCAAATTTATTTTGCGAAGGCGATTTTCGTTCCAAATTTATTTTGCGAAGGCCAATATTGCTTTCCGCTACCACGATTTGTGCGGATTTATCCCGGTTATTTCAACGATACCCGCTAATTCTAGCAGACTGGTAAATTCAGGATAAACATCACCATGAAAAACGTAATAGCCGCCACCGATAGCGCCGTAGATTATTGTCAACATGCCGAGTAAAAGCAATAGGGGTTGATATTTTTTCAGCGTTTGAAATTTTTCTGAGTAAATGAGTAGAAAATAAAACATGACATATAAACTCGGGAGCATGACGGTGAGTCGGCGCATAATAAAGGTATTATAGTTGGCAACGTAGATCGTGGCGGCTATTAAGATAAATAGGCACCAGACGACGGGTATTAAAAAACGCAAGTGTTCTAAAATCCCTAATCTTTTTCTGATGTCAGTCATGTAATAGACGAAATAGAAACTCAAACCGATAACAATCAGGGGTGATATGAGTATTAATTGTACGAAAAAATAGTAAAACGGTTTTGATGTGACGACACCACAAAACACACATATCCCTACACTACTCCAATCTACAGGTGGCGCTTCTGGTATGGGAGTCAAGTAACGGGGGATATACCAAGGTAAACTTAATAATAATGCGGGTATAGCTCCCCATAGCAAAGCTTGGATTCGTTTTTTGGCATCGGTTTCGTTAACAATGATGATGTAAATGATGATGGGTATTATCAGTGCTGATGTGATTTTGGACAGTAAGGCGAGGCCTAAGCAAATTCCTGATAATAAGTATAGAAATTGGGCATGGCGGAATCGATTCGCCATCAGGGCTAAGGCGATTGACATTGCGGCTAAGCCGGCGTGTAAATTATCAATCCACAGTTTGCCTGATACCCAAGTCATAATGGGATCGGTGGCGATGCCCAATAATGGGAGCCAAAATAAGGGTGAAAGTGCGGATAGCGATAAATTATGATAGTGTATCAAATATCGCCCTATCAAGGCGACAGCGAAGATCGCGAAAAGATGGCCCAACCAAGAGGCCATGACGGCGTGATGGGGTATCCTCTCATACTGGGCAAATGGGCGAAGTACGGCGGGAAATAAGGGGGGATGCACGGGCATTTCACGATGGGCGTAGCGTTTAAAAGTGGGTATATTAAAAATAGGGGAGCCTTGCAATGTATAATGCTCGGTGGCAATCCAATTTTTAGTCAAGTACCAAAAACGGACTTCATCGCCTTCTTCATGTCGCAAATTCAAGGTGGGTAATTTGAGTAGGATAGAGAATCCTATGATGATCAATACAACGGCCCAAAAATATTGCATTGGTTTGGGTGACTGTTGGGTATGATTGTTATTGAATGTCATGGTTAATTTTCTGAGTGCCGTGGTGCATTTTGATATAACAATAACTACAAGGATTGTATATAAGAAAGGATTGAATTGAGGTTATGCTATAGATTTTAGTGCCCGTAAAACTCAAAACGGGCATGAACAGTCACGGTTCGATCCAATTTGGGTTTTGATTGATGTTAAATACTAGACTTGTCCGTAAATAATTTTTTAGGCAATAAAAACAAATAGTTAAATTCATGAATCTCTTATTTTCGGACAACTCTACTATAGTACCCTGTCAAAGCTCAGTTTTAATCCTTTATTATATACAATCCTTGTCGTTATTATTAAGCTTTTTCCTATTTAGGATTGTCGATGTTGATTAATCCTTTGTATGCACTCCCGCGCATTTGGCAACAACTGTTGTCGCCACAAGCACGACGATTGTTGAAAAATCCCGCTATTTTGTCGTAGGGGCAATCCCTTGTGGTTGCCCTTTATCGCTTGTGTTTTTTATAAACTGTGTTGTATCATTATCAGGTATTTTGTGTTTTTGATGCTTATATGGAATGTACTTGAAAAGGGCTCCGTCATTGTGAACAATCTGATAAAGAAAAACCCTATCTAAATTATTGATTTTCAATCCTTTCTAATTAAGCCAATAAAAAATCCGTTTATTTTCGTTAATAATAAAAAATCCGTTTATTTTCGTTAATCCGTAATACTATTATGAAATCTATTATCAGTTTGTTGTGCTTGTTTGTTGTAGCCACTCAGGCAATGAGTGCTGAAACCCTGAACCCAGTAGTCAAGGTAGAGATGCTAACCAGTAAGGGTACCATTGTGCTTGAGCTTAACGCGGAAAAAGCGCCTATAACGGTTGCTAACTTTTTGCAGTATGCCAATGAAGGTTTTTATGAGGGCACGATATTTCACCGCGTGATTGGCAATTTTATGATTCAAGGTGGGGGTTTTACAGAGGATTACGCTGAGAAACCGACTCATGAAGCGATTCGTAATGAGGCCAATAATGGCTTGAACAATGCGCGGGGTACTATTGCAATGGCGCGTACCTCTGCTCCTCATTCAGCCACAGCACAGTTTTTTATCAACGTGGTTAATAATTCGTTTCTGAATCATAGGAAGCCTACTCGTAGAGGTTGGGGTTACGCAGTATTTGGGAAAGTCACTCAAGGCATGGAAGTGGTTGATAGTATTAGAAACGTCGAAACGGGCCGGGGTGGCCCATTTGGGAGCGATGTGCCGCAAACGCCTGTGATTATTAAAAAAATATCTGTTGTTAAGTAGTCGCCTCACTTGGTGGGTAACAACGTTGCCCACCCATCTCGCTATTTAAAAATCCTTTCATTCCCCATTCTCTATTCTCTATTCTCAATTCCTTATTTTCTCTCATTTCCTCTGTGCTTTTTCATTGGCACGCATTGCGTTATACTGAAAACAACTCTTTTTCATTCTAAAAACGCGTGAATTGCCGTGAATACTCAATCACTTTACATCGAACCCGATACTGAACACTTTATTGTGGCCTTGGTGATCGCGGCCTTAATACATTATGCGATTATCTATGGGCTTGGTTTTGCTATGCCAAAATCGGATCAGCCGTTGAATACGACGATGGAAGTCATTTTAGTACAAAAGCGCACGGAGCTTGCCCCAAAGAAGGCCGATTATTTAGCCCAAGTCAGCTACGATGGCGGCGGGGAGCGTCTTGAAGATATTCGTCCATCAACGCCTACAATAGCGCCATTTCCTGATCAAACTGCTGAGTTTGTTTTCACACCACCACCGCCCCAAATTGCGGCCGCTCCTACAGAGTATCAATTTCAAATCCTGACAACGAATGAATCGTCTACTGATCAGGTTGCGGCACTAACAGAAGTCATTCCACCTGATGAGCCCGGTGAACAAGGCTATGATTCGCAAAATTTAGTGTTTAAAGACTTTGTCGCTGAAAATACGTTATTTATTAATACTCGTGCAATGGAACTCGCGAGTCTTCAGGCCGAATTGAATGAACAATTTGAAGAATATGCTAAACGCCCTCGTAAAAAATTTATCAATGCCAGTACACAAGAATATAAATATGCTAATTATATGGAAAACTGGCGTAGAAAAATTGAACAAGTCGGTAATGCAAATTATCCTGAAGCGGCTCGCCATCAAAAATTGTCAGGCAATTTGATTTTGGATGTCGCCATCAATGCTGATGGTACGCTACACCAAGTTGAGCTTAAAGACCCTTCTAAACATAATGTTTTAAATGAAGCCACATTGCAAATTGTACATCTCGCCGCGCCATTTGACTCGTTTCCACAAGAGATTCTCAAAGATACCGATATATTGCATATCACCCGAACGTGGAAATTTAGTTACAATGGCTTGATTAGTCAATAAGTATCGTTTTTCAGTTATCAGTTCCACGCAAAAGTTTTTGCGTGAGCCTTCGGTGCGCGAAACTAAATGTGGAAATCAGTTATCAGTTATCAAAGCATTGATTATCCACTATTGGAAGGGTGCGATTAAAAGTACATGGCTTTTTTATTAAAAAAAAATAAAAGCTTAAAACGCACAACCCTGAAGGGGTTTTCAGGCTTTCACGCAAAAGTTTTTGCGCGCAAAAACTGTATTTAGCTTCGCGCACCGAAGGCTCACTTAAGAAGTTGCGCGCAACTTCTTAAGTGAAATGTGAAAAGGTGGAACCTGGGGTTCTAGCCATCCATGCCGTTTTAATCACACCCCTATTGGAAAGCCAACATATTTATCTGACAAACTATAGTATGATAATTGCGATAAATCATTTTTTTAACGACGCTGTCAGCATTCGGTACTATAATTATGTTAGAAACCACTTATTTTACTAACCACTTTTTGATTGCCATGCCCAGTTTAGGTGATCCGAATTTTTATAAAACCGTGATTTATGTCTGTTCACATAACCAAGAAGGGGCGATGGGCATTATCATCAATCATCCAATGAAAATGGATTTTGGGGAAGTGCTTCAACAGATGGGCATTGAGGCGACTGATCCGAATGCGAATCATTTGCCGATTTTTGAAGGTGGGCCCGTACAACGTGAACGCGGTTTTGTAATTCATCAACCGCCTAGTCAATGGGATTCCATGTTTATGGTAGGGGATAATTTAGGCATTGCGACATCGCGTGATATTATCGCTGCCATTGCCAACGGTAGAGGCCCGAATCATACCTTAATTGCATTGGGTTATGCCGGTTGGGGCGCTGGACAATTGGAACAAGAAATGATTGATAATGTTTGGCTGAGTACCCCCGCAAATTATAAAATATTGTTTAACACGCCTCCTGAACAACGCTGGCACGCCTCCGCCGCTCACATAGGTGTCGATTTAAATTTACTCACAAGCTACGCCGGCCATGGGTAGTGTTCAATTATCAATGAATAATGATCTTACCATCTATCAGTTTTCTCTCATTGTAGAGACGCGATGCCTCGCGTCTCTTGTTTGATCGCGTCGAAACCTCATTGCGTTTTTGTTTCGTAGAGACGCGATGCCTCGCGTCTCTTGTTTGTTTGATCGCCTCGAAACATATTACAGACGCGAGGCATCGCGCTTTCAGACAGATGCGAGGCATCGCTGTTTTACAGAGACGCGAGGCTTCGCGAAATCTACATGACGTTTTGTTTTTGTTTCGTAGAGACGCTTCGCTACGCAAATCTTGTTTGATCGCGTCGAAACCTCATTGCGTTTTTGTTTCGTAGAGACGCTTCGCTACGCAAATCTTGTTTGATCGCGTCGAAACCTCATTGCGTTTTTGTTTCGTAGAGACGCTTCGCTACGCAAATCTTGTTTGTTTGATCGCCTCGAAACATATTACAGACGCGAGGCATCGCGTCTCTACATCATGGCGAGTTAGAGAAAACTGATAGGTGGTAAGCCCTTCGTCTAAGTACTTTTGACAAACTGATAGGTAGTAAGAAATAATGATACAAGAAACGGATTCTTTTGATAAAAAAGAGGATGGGCAATGCCCATCCGACATCTAACCAATAATTGATAATTAATAATTGATAATTGAAATGTATGTTATAGGATTTGATTATGGGACTAAACGGATTGGGGTAGCGGTTGGGCAAACTTTTACGGCTACCGCTCGGCCCTTAACGATAGTGTTTGTTAAAAATCAGCAAATTGATTGGCAGCCTATCCATGCTTTGATTCAAGAATGGCAGCCAGACGCTTTTGTAGTCGGTTTGCCTAAATATGCGGATGGTTCGGATAGTCTCGTAACTATCGCAGTGCGCGATTTTTGTCAGCAATTGCAAGCGCGTTATCAATTACCAATCCATACCATTGATGAAACGTTATCTTCTGTCGCAGCGGTAGAAAAAATCCTGCTCAAAAAAAAGGGAAGAGGGAAAAAGGACCCTAAAATTGTCAATTTAGATGCCGTAGCAGCCCAAGTGATTCTTGAAACTTGGTTTTCTTTGGATTAAATCATCCTGAAATCGGAGGAAGGGCAACCACAAGGGATTGCCCCTACGGCGGAATTTTATTTATTTCTCATTTTCCATTTTCCATTCCAATGTCTTCTATAAACCAAATTGACATGCTCATTTGTAGCATGGCTAACTATTTGAATCATCATTTAAAAACACAAAACCGTGATGATGTCTTAATGGTAGGCATACAAACGGGCGGTGTCTGGGTGGCCGAACGTTTACATGCCTTGCTAAAATTACCCAAACCCTTGGGCCAACTCAATATCGCATTTTATCGTGATGATTTTAGCCGTATTGGTTTGCATCCCCACGTTAAACCTTCCAGCTTACCACTTGAAGTAGAAAATCATCACATTATATTAGTCGATGATGTACTCCATACCGGACGCACGATACGGGCCGCCTTGAATGAAATTTTTGATTATGGCCGCCCAGCCAGTGTGACACTCGCTGTATTGGTAGAACGAAATGGGCGAGAATTACCCATTCAACCCGATATCATCGGTTGCTCACTGTGTGTCGAACCCGGTAAACATATCAAACTGTGTGGCCCTGATCCTTTATCTTTAGAAATTCGCACGTTGCATGAATAACATTCAATTAGATAATCAAGGTCGTCTCAAACATTTTCTGGGGATTGGCGGTTTAAAACGTAGCCTACTTATTGATATTTTAGATACCGCTGCTTCTCTTATCAATGTCCCAGAAAAGTCGGTTAAAAAAGTACCCCTATTACGGGGTAAAACCGTTGTCAATTTATTTTTTGAACCCAGCACCCGCACGCGCACCACTTTTGAATTAGCGGCTAAGCGCCTCTCAGCGGATGTCTTGAATTTTAATATTGATACCTCTTCAAGCAGTAAAGGGGAAAACCTGATTGATATGCTGCACAATCTCCAAGCCATGCACTGTGATATGTTTATTGTTCGTCACGGTGCAGGAGGCGCAGCGTATTTCATGGCGCAACATGTCGCACCCGATATCAGCATTATCAACGCCGGTGATGGACAACATGCTCACCCAACTCAAGCCATGTTGGATATGTATACCATCCGCCAAAATAAAGGGGATTTTGCTCCATTACGTGTTGCCATTGTCGGCGATATTCGACATTCACGAGTCGCTCGATCCGATATTCAGGCGCTCACCATTTTAGGCGTTTCTCAAGTGCGTGTTGTTGGGCCTAAAACCTTGATTCCCAAAGGAGTCGAAGAATTAGGTGTCAAAGTGTTTCACGATTTAAAAGCCGGCCTTAAAGAGGTTGATGTCGTTATTATGCTACGTTTGCAACGAGAACGTATGCTACGAGGCGCATTCTTGCCCAGTGCTTATGAGTATTTTCAATATTACGGACTGACTAAAGAAGTCTTAAAAGTCACCCATCCAGACGCGATTGTAATGCACCCTGGACCGATCAATCGTGGCGTTGAAATTGATTCCAACGTTGCTGATGGCCCTTATTCTGTCATATTGCAACAAGTAAGTAATGGTATTGCAATCAGAATGGCAGTCATGGCCATGACTTTAGGGGCTGTTTCTGAAAAAAAGGATGCTAATTAAATAAATGGCTACGCTCAGTATTATTGGCGGACGTGTCATCGATCCCGCTTCCAATTTAGATGTAATAACAGACTTGCATATTGCCGAAGGTGAAATTATCGCAATGGGTAGCCCTCCGGCAGATTTTTCGGCAGACAAACTCATTGAAGCCACAGAGCAAATCGTGTGTCCGGGCTTAATTGATTTAAGTGTGCGTTTACGGGAACCTGGTGCCGAGCAGAAAGGCACGATTTTCAGTGAAACGCGGGCCGCTGCTGCAAAGGGTATCACAACCGTTTGTTGTCCACCTGATACCGAACCCGTTATTGATACCCAAGCTGTCGCGGAACTCATACAACAACGCGCCGAAAAAGCGGGCATGGCGAAAGTCTTACCGTTAGCCGCACTCACTCAAGGTTTAAAAGGAGAACATCTTGCCGAAATGGGGATACTCAAAGAAGCCGGTTGTATTGCAGTGAGCAATGTGCTACCCATCGTTAATACTGATGTCTTCCGTTATGCTTTAGAATATGCCGCCAATTATGAATTAACCGTTTTTCTCCATGCCAGAGATCCTTGGTTAGGGCACAATGGTTGTGCCCATGAAGGCGCGATAAGCACCCGTTTAGGTTTATCAGGGATTCCAGAAGCCACAGAAACGATTGAAATCGCTCGTGATTTATTGCTGATTGAAATGACTGGAGTACGGGCACATTTTTGCCAGCTTTCCAGCGCCCGTGGTGTCGAAATGATTAAAGAAGCCCAAGCAAAAGGATTACCCGTCACCGCTGATGTCAGCGCCCATCACCTGTTTTTAACCGACCAAGATATCAACAGCTATAACACGCAATGTCATGTTTTTCCGCCTTTACGCAGTGAACAGGATAAAGAAGCTTTACGCCAAGGCTTATTACAAGGCACGATAAACGCGATTTGTTCCGATCACCAACCACATGAAACCGACGCAAAACTGAATCCATTTTCCATGTCAGCACCTGGTATATCAGGCCTAGATACCCTATTACCCCTCACATTACAGCTCGCAGAAGACATGCCGCTTGATTTAATCACAGCACTGAGCTATGTTACCCATAAACCCGCCCAAATTTTAGGCATAGATGCCGGCACTTTAGCAATAGGGCATCCCGCTGATATTTGCATTTTCGATCCAAACAGTTGTTGGCCTTTAAGGCCAGACAAGATGTATAGCAAAGGGCACAACTCACCCTTTTTAGGCAGAGAATTTAAAGGGAAAGTCACTTATACCCTCATCAATGGACGTATTATTTGGAAAGGGTAAAATACCCACTTATCGTTATACCTAAAAACTTTGGTATAACGATGAAAGCGGAACCTAGGGAAAGCCAGAAAAAAAAGTATTAGAAGGCTCGATTTTCGTTGCAAAATTTATTTTGCAGCTCTTGGAGTGCAAAATTTATTTTGCAGCAAATATGAAGCATGAACTATGTACAAACCATCAATAAATAAAAGTTAAGGAGACTGGAAATGTCTCGCATGTGTTAGCCTTATTGAATTCGCCGGCATTCAAAAACGCACAGGCGAGTAATCCTGTCTCAATGGTAGCCCTTATCCAAGAAAACAGGGGCGCGTGGGGAGACTGATTGATGAACAAGAATCTTGATAGGTGATAGCTTGTCAGCATTAAAAAATTATAACATAAGTATATCTGATAGATTTACTGAATATACGCAATCGCATGATATAACACCCTTGTTCATTAAAGGAGATGCGCTGTCAGTCTTACAACAATTGCCAGAGCGTTCTGTCGATTTTTGTATGACATCTCCCCCGTATTGGGGCAAGCGGCAATATGCCGAAGCAGGAATAGGGCTGGAAGACAATTACACTGATTATATCAAATATCTAACGACTATTTTCCTTGAATTAAAGCGTGTTATGAAAGAGACGGGCTCATTTTGGTTGAATATGGGTGATTCATATCAATCAAAAAGCTTGCTTGGCATTCCTTGGAGAGTGGCTTTTGAACTGACAGATAATCAAGGATGGATTCTCCGAAATGAAGTCATTTGGAATAAGGTTAAAGGTGGCCCCGACAATTCAAAAGATAAATTAGGCAATGTTCACGAACACATTTTTCATTTTGTCAAAAAGCCAAAAGGGTATTATTACGATAGTGATTCAATTCGTTCTAAGCCTTCGCAGACTAAAGTCGTTAAGGGTGCGGTTGTCTCAGCAACAGGCGTTAGCGGTGTGAGGTACAAGCGACAAATCGAACTGTCAACTGAACTCACAACTCAAGAAAAGAAAAATGCAATGGCGGCACTTAATCATATTCTAAAAGAGATGGTTGAAGGTCGATTATCTGATTTTCGTATGATTATTAGAGGCCAACAAAGAACCACGCATTCTGATTCCAAGACAGTATCAGGTAGAGCCAAGGAACTTCATGATAAGGGGTTTTATTTTCTCAAATATCATCCTAATGGTAGTAAACCGCGTGATGTGTGGGATATTCTGCCAGAGGATACACAAAAACGTAAAAAGCATTTTGCCGTTTATCCAGAAGATCTCTGCAAAATACCGTTATTGGCAACCTGTCCTAAAAATGGAATGGTTATCGATCCCTTTTCAGGCACCGGCACTACAATGCTTGTTGCCAAGCAATTAGGTAGAAAATCTGTTGGGATAGAGCTTTCAGCGGAATATATAGAAATAGCAGAAGCGCGTTGCTGTATGACTTTATAAAGGAAAGACATGACTAAAGTGAGTGAACTGTTTGGTGTGTCCACGCAATCAGTGAGTAAAAAAACCGTTAAAAGCATCCAAAGAAATCAGGCCTGTCCTTATACAAAGAGCAAGTGCTTTAAGGTGCGTAAAAGTGAACCTGAAATATCAATTGGCACATGTACAGTAAATTATGGCCGTAAAAAACGCAATATCATTATCTGTCCAAATAGATTACTCCAAAATAAACAGGTGTTTATGGATTGTATACACCTGCTTACCAGACACGAACCTGGAAATGAATTCCATGTTATCTCAGAAGTCAGTATCCCAGGTGGTAGTGTCGATTATTTTCTAGCATCAGCTAAAAATGGAAAAGTCAAAGACTTTGTTGGTATTGAGTTTCAAACTTTGGATACAACAGGGACAGTTTGGCCTGAACGCCAGCGATTTCTTAAACAATATGGAATAGCGGTTGATGAAAATGCCGTTAATTCTAGCAAATCATTTGGAATAAATTGGAAAATGACGGCAAAAACGATTCTTGTGCAACTCCATCATAAAATTGAAACATTTGAATATGTTGGTAAGCATCTTGTCCTTGTCATTCAAGACTGTTTATTGGAATATATGAAGCGTGAATTCAATTTTGCTCATTTATCAGAGCCCAGTAAAATTGGTGACGCTATGCATATACATTCTTATCTGCTGAGAAATAATAACAAAGCATACAGAATTGAACTGGATAGCAGATTAAGTACGGATTCGGAGGGTATGGCTACTTGCCTTGGTTTACAGGCGGAGGCTAAAGTAGAGCTAGTACAAATTATTAGAGAGTTAGAAAGCAAACTTTCAAACGAAACGCTGTTAACAATTGTGTAGAGAATAAAAATATCTATTCTTTGCCCAAATAAATAACAAAAAATTACCCTGCCATTTCACGCAGGTTAGGGTGGGTAGGGGAATGGTGGGCAACAAAAACCCGTAGGGAGCCCTACAAGAAAGACTGTTTGTTGCCCCAGTTTTTGCGCGCAAAAACTGTATTTCACAAGTTGCGCGCAACTTTTCTTAGCGTAGTTTCGCGAAACGAAACAAAGCGCGTGAAAGCGTGAACAGAAGGTAGGCTACGCTAAATGTGAAACGGATAATTTATTTTTTGGATAGGCCTTAAACAGTTGATAGACTTGAGTTGGATAATCATCGTTTGCTTCAGAAAAAATACGAGCAAAATCACTATGCTGATGTTTCTTCATTTCAAGGTGAAATTCCTCACGACTCATTGAACAAAGTTCTTTCAGCGTTGTTTTGATGGCCTCTTCAAATTGTTTTTCATTCATCGTTTTATTTCTTCAAGCGTCTCTTGCGCCTCTTGCGTCTCTTGCGTTATAAAAAAATAGAGGGGAATGGTGGGCAACATAAACACGTTACCGGCCCCCTACATTGATTAAATGGTGGGCAACATAAACACGTTACCCACCCTACAAAAAACGAGGTATTTCAAAAATGCGAAAATTTTCCTCTTATGGGCCCCCAAATAACAAATTACATTATTACGCACCCAGGGAAGCATTAATTACAGAGGCTCTCACCCAATTGAAGGGAGAGGTGCCTGATGAAGGCGGCCATTACATCACTGTTTGGGCATCGCGTCAAACGGGCAAAACTTGGATTATGCGAGAAGTCGTCTTAACCCTTAAGCAGGAAAGCCAATTTGATGTGGTTTTTCTGAGTTTGCAATATCTTCAAGATGTTGAGGATGTCAATCGTGTGGCGAAACTCATTGCCCGAAAATTGATTCAACAATTGAACTTAGAGAAGGAAATCACTATAGACACCGTGGATGATTTAGAACGGTTGTTTGAACGAGGTACCCTTTCAAAGCCCTTGATTTTGATTTTGGATGAGTTTGATGCCCTCGAACAAGCCGTTATTGCTAGGTTAGTCGGCGTGTTTCGTCATATTTATACGAGTCGTCAGAATCAAGCAGACAAATCCACTGCCGAGAAGGACTACTTGTTACATGGCATGGCTTTAATAGGGGTACGTGCTGTCTTGGGTGTGGAAAATGTCAAGGGTTCGCCCTTCAATGTTCAGCGAAGTCTGCCTATTCCTAATTTGACTCATGATGAGGTAGGCTACCTTTTCAATTGGTATCAACAAGAAAGTGGGCAGTCGATTGAGCCCGAAGTGGTGGAACGTATCTGGTATGAATTTCAAGGGCAACCCGGTTTAACGGCTTGGTTTGGGGAATTATTGACGGAAAAGTATAATCAAACGACTGATCAACCGATTACAATGAATCACGCGAAAGAGGTTTATGTTGCTGCGCTTGACTTGCTGCCCAATAGCAACATTTTGAACCTCATTAGCAAGGCGAAACAGGAACCTTACAAATCATTTGTTTTGGAATTATTCCAAACTAAAACGAAGGTTAAATTTACCTACCATGATCCTATTATTAATTTTCTCTATATGAATGGGATTGTTTCGGTTGACCAGAGACACGAGCAGAGAGGCAGCGAAAATGAGGTGAAATTTGCTTGTCCATACGTACAAAAGCAATTGTTCAATTATTTTGCTATAGAACTGTATCATAAAATGGACGACTTATATGGCCCGTTTGAGGATTTATCGGACACGATTACTGAAGACAGTCTCAATATTCCTCGACTCTTGCAGAGATATGAGCAGTATTTGCAAGCCAATCGCGAACTGGTGTTGAAAAACGCGCCTCGTCGGGATGATTTACGTGTGTTTGAGGCGGTTTTTCATTTTCATTTCTATCTCTATTTGACCCGTTTTCTCGACAGTTATGAGGCACAAGTTCAGCCCGAATTTCCGACGGGTAATGGTCAAATTGATTTGTTGATCCGTCATGCAGGGCAGTTGTTTGGTTTAGAGTTAAAGACTTTTGCCGATCAACGCCGATATCGTAAAGCCCTCACTCAGGCAGTGAAATATGGGAAGCAGTTGGGTGTGACTTCGATCTGGTTAGTCTTATTTATTGAATCCGTTGATGAAACGAATCGCCAACGGTTTGAGGTGGATTATACGGATAATGAAACGGGGGTGATTGTGCATCCTCAGTTTGTGCAGACGGGTAATGCATGAGTTGATGAGGGCGAACGTATCGGGCTTACGCTACGGTATGCCCCTACCAAACCCAACGTCATGACGGGTTGTAGGGGCAGCCCGATCGTGTTCGCCCAGGGCAGACACGCAAATATGCCCCTACTTAATGCTTAAAAAGGTTGCTCATTGATCATTGATCAGGGATACAGTGTCATAACTCGACTTGCTCCAACAAATCTTGGCGCTGTTGTGAATTGGCATGGTGAAATAGCTCATACCAAACCCCATTGTGCGCCAATCTTGTCAAATCGCGTGTTCTCATTTTGGAACTCACGCCATTAGGTTTATCCACATACCGAATCCCACCCGTTTGCGCTATATCCAGTGAGCGTTGATTCGGATCACAGACAAGCGCCACTGTCCAAGTGTAGTCCGTATTCTTTTCAAGAGGGGTTTTCAAACTGGCCAGTGAGATGCTTTGGAGTTTTCCTGCCTCCACCACGGCATTGGAAAGCAGTCTCTTGTCATCCACCAAGGGTTCAGGAAACGAAAAACCGCTCCCTTGTTCTTGAATGGTGAGCCTAAAGCTGCCTCTCACCGTTTTGTTGACACGCCAGTACAGCGTCGGCTTTGCATGAATCGTGTGGGCAAGCCCCTCTGGGGCAATCACTTCGATTTTTAATCCCTTTGGAAAATGCTTGTTTTCTGGACAAGTACCTCGGACGTTGGTTGCCATCCTAAGACTGGAACCGCCTTTTGGTGGGGGCTTGTAGTTGAAGATGCCCTGTGCCAGGGCCTCGCTTGCAAAAAAAACTGACATTGCTACAATGAGCGACCATGATGCGTATTTCATTAATTATATTCCTTATGTTGGTTGGTTTATCAATCTTTGCCTGTGATGACGCGCCCTATAAAGGACAAACACTGACGGCAAAAACAATCGACAATATTTTGTCACAACATACCTTGTGGTTGCAAGCCAATCGGCAAATTGACCCAAAACTTGAAAAACCGAACTATAGCGATACTCGTCGCGCTAACTTATGCGGTGCGGTTTTAAAGGGGGCAGATTTAACGCAAGCCGATTTATCACTGGCCGATTTGCGCCAAGCCGATTTGAGCGCGGCTGATCTTACCAAAGCGCAATTACATCGTGCGTGGTTAGACAAAGCGGTATTGCGTGATGCGGTTTTAATTGAGGCCGATTTGTCGAAGGCCTATTTATATGATGCCGTGATGCCTCAAGCTAAATTAGAGGAGGTCAACGGGCAAGGGGCCCAATTGCTAGGCGCTGATTTAAGTGGTGCCGTTTTAAACCGTGCCATTTTTAGCCAAGCTAATTTTGAAAAGGCTAAGCTGACCCAAATTGAGGCCAATAATGCTGATTTTACTCAAGCGATATTTACCGAGGCTGATTTAAGTGAGGCCACACTAGCTTATGCTAATTTAACAGATGCTGTCTTGCACCGTTCAAATCTCACGAAAACCAATCTCACCGAAACCGTCATGACCAACGCGTTGTTGCATTTTGCGAATCTGACGGAAACGATTTATTTTCCTAAGTACGGCACAGCGCCAGATATTATTGGCCTGAGCATAGCTGATCATTTTCAAACCGTGATTTATTACGATTCTCGACTGGGGGCCCCGGCCTTAGTAGAATTGCGAGAAGCGTATAGAAAGGCGGGTATGCGCCAAATGGAACGGCTGATGGTTTATCTCTTGAAATTGGGAGAACGCAAGGCTAACTGGGAAGTCGGTGGTTGGGCAAAAGTGGGTAGTGCTTTAAGCTATGTCTTATTTGAACTGCCGAGCAGTTATGGACTCACCCCACAACGTCCATTAAACTTTGTTATGATGATGTTTTTGGTGTTTACCGTGATTTACTGGATCGGGCTGAGTACCGGCTTAGGCCATCCATTCCTTGAAATTCGCTGGCCGCCTAAATATGTCACCAAACGAGTTGAGTTTAATATTATAAAAGGTGATACTCGGCGTTCCTCTAATATTTGCGTGAAAATTGATCAAGATGGTTGGCTGCGGCGTTATCCCCGTAAATTAACGGACAAAGAACTTAAACGTTTTAAAGGGCAATTCAAAAGAAAATTAAGATTATTAAGAATCGCCTTTCACCTCAGTATGCTCAGCGCCTTTCAAATTGGATGGGGATGGCGTGAGTTAAACATCGGATTATGGATTATCAATTTTCAAACTCATCAATATTTTTACTACACACGCGGCTGGATTAGACAAGTCGGTGGTATTCAATCCGTACTCTCGTTCTACATGTTTGTGTTGTGGGCAACAACGCAATTTGGTAGGCCATTTGGATAAAAAATATTTGCCACCCCTATTCACCTTATTGTGTCGGGTTTCTGTAGATTTGCGTAGCGAAGCGTCTCTGTCTCGTGTCTCAATACACGATGAGACGCGAAGCATCGCGTCTCTACGAGGGAAGAGACGCGAAGCATCGCGTCTCTACTTAAAAAAGTACCCTGGTTTAATAACAGACGACTGTTGCTTTGTTTCGTAGGCAATGTGATATTCACGCCCAATCGCCGGCTTCAGATGGCTATAATATTTCTGATTAATTTCTTCATCCGTTGAGAGCAATATCACTTGATGGCTGGCCTCTGGAAAATAATTATCAACCAGATTATTACGGTGTTGCCCATCTAATCGACTGAGGGGGGTGTCAATGATCGCGGGTAAAGGGCGGCCTGAGGCGCGGCTTAATCCCCACAAAATAGAGACGGCCAGCAGTTGCCTTTCACCTGCTGACAGATTTTCAGGATACAGTGTTTCATGAGTCGGTGTGTAGAGTGTCAAGGTGTAGCTATCCGGATCAATTTCAAGACGATTAATGAAATCTTCCTTTCGGATAAGTTGTTGAAAACCCTCTAAAATCAGAGATTCTAAGTGCCGAATATGCTTTTTAGTCATCGCTTGTTTAAATTTTTCGAGTGTGCGGTGAACCTTCTGAGCATGTTTGAGTACACGGTGAGTCACTTCATGAGCAAATTGTTCTTGCGCTTCTGTCTCGTAAGCGTGCTTCAATTCCGTATTTTTACGTTCAATTCTGTGACAAATTCGAGCATATTGTTGTTCTATGGATTCAATCTCAACCTTGGTTTGTGTGATATCCTCTTTAATAGTTTTGAGCTGCGCTGTAATACCTTCTAAACGTTCAGGATCGGGAATCCCTGCCAGTTGTTGTTCACATTGATTAATTTCTTCTATAAATTCTTCCGTTTGTGCAATCAGCGTGTTTGCCGAGTTTTGTATTTGACTTAAAAAATTGTCTTGCAAGGGGGCAAAAGCTTTCGCTTCAATATTGAGATAACATTCCGTTTCAATAGATTGTTCGCGTTGCTGTTGATCAGCTTGTATGAATGTTTTAACGGCAGACAAGGCTGTCGATTTGACAGCCTGTTTTTTTAATAATTGAAGTAAAGCCGTATCACGTTTTTCCAGTTCATCATGCATTTCACGATTACGTTTTGCTTCGTGTTCTCGAAGAGCTTGCTTTTCTGTTTCTCGAAGAAAGTCTCGTACTAACATTAAGGGGGTTTCAGTAGCGGCTATATCACGCAATTGAGCTTCAACTTGAGACAGTTTTTTTCGGGCGGCTTCTAATTGCGCTTCAATGGCCGTCCTTTGATCAAATAGTTCCCCGCCTTCACGACGATAGGCATTGTTGAATTGTTCTTGTTCGGCGTTTAATTGTGCTAAACGATCTACTGCATCCGTTTTTTGCTCTACCAACGCGGTGTCTTCCTTTTCCAGTTGCTTCATTTCCTCCTCAAGCCGGAGGAGAGTTGCAGAAGCTTGTTGTGATTGGAGCTGCTTTTTACGTTTACGTTCTACCATCCCTAAATCATTATCTAAACGATCAACAATATCTAGGCCCAATAAAGCGTAAATTCCGGTTTTAAACAGTTCGCTGGCTTTACTCGTATCCGCAAAGGCTTCAATCTTTTCGCCATCAAAAAAGAATAAACTAGAGATTCGTGCTGGTATAAATTCTTCTACGTATTCATGCCAGCGTTCCGTGAGAATCGTATCCAAAACACCATTGCGCTTGACTTCTATCGTTTCTTTAACACTTTTACCGCTAACGTACCAAAAACGACGAATGCGAATGAATTGTTCTTCACTTTCCTTGAAATGTTTGAATTGCAGTTCAAGGGATGCGCCCTGAGTGGGATCTGCATGGTGATTAATCATTCTGCGTAAATAATCGAAGTAATTAATATTGCCTCGACTTGAACATTTCGCAAATTTACCGTATAGCGTCAGTTGTAAGGCATCTAACAGGGTGGTTTTACCACTGCCGTTCAATCCACCCAATAAAATGATCGTTTTTTGGGAGGTAGGTGGAGTCAATTGAATCGAATGACTGCCTTTATAAATACCAAAATTATTTAAAACAATCTCTTCAAAAACCATGTATTCTCAGTTCTCAGTTATCAGTTCCACGCAAAAGTTTTGCGCGCAAAACTTTTGCGTGGAAATCAGTTTCAGGCAAAAGTTTCGCGGAGCGAAACTTTTGCCTGAAAATCAGTTCCACATTTCTTTTATGTCGGGTGGGTAACGTCTTTTTGTTGCCCACCACGCCATCAATGTAGGGTAGGTAACGTCTTTTTGTTGCCCACCACGCCATCAATGTAGGGTAGGTAATGTCTTTTTGTTGCCCACCACGCCATCAATGTAGGGTAGGTAATGTCTTTTTGTTGCCCACCACGCCATCAATGTAGGGTAGGTAATGTGTTTTTGTTGCCCACCATCCTCATTAAAAAGTTCTTGATAAAAACCTGGCAGGTTTTGCGCGAAACTTTTTTGGGCATATTTATCAATGATGTCGGCTAGCAACTATTCTTCAATTGAAAAAAGGAAAGGGCTAGTGCTGGATCGCTCCAATCAAAAGACCACCTAGCCATTCTGAAAAGGGGCAACCACAAGGGTTGCCCCTACGGACGGTTTGTAGGGGCAATCCCTTGTGGTTGCCCTGGTTTTTCAATGGTATGGAAACTGGAGCGATCCTGCACTAGGGCAAAGGATTGCCTACAAGCACATCCTATTGTTCAATTGAAAAAAGGGAGAGATTTTCGTCTACAGAGTTTTCCTCTTGAATCTCTTCTTCTTCTTCACCTCGCGCTTTTTTAAGTTCTGCTTGCCGTCTTAAGGCAAAGTCTTCGGCTTCTTTGTAATCTTCAAAAGCGTTGCGTTCAAAGGCATCATCAAGTGCGTCATAAAGTCCGGCACGACGCGCCATCATGCTATGTTGTTGTTCAACATGTAATAGTTCGCGGATGAGTTGAAAATGTATGCGTTCTGCATCACCTTCTTTTTTACAAATGTCTTCTAGCAGTTGAACATCTTGCGGTTGGAAAACTTGATTGTCTTCTAAGCGTTTGCCCGGATAAGGTTGTCCCATGACACGCTCGTAAATTTTAGGCAAATTATCCTCAATCTCATGTTTTTCCATAACCCATATTCGACGAATTTCTTCTAAATCATCATAACTAATCAATTCTAGGTTTTTGACTTCAGGCGGGCCGTTTTTTTGGACAGACTCTTGTGCTTCTAACAAAGTGGTTAAAATTTCTTCACGATAACCTTGTTTGTAAGGGCCATGTACTAATCGGTCACCAAATAGTTTTAAAGCACCACTCATACGGCGAAAATCACGGCGTTTGCGATCCACTTTGATTTCGAGTTTTTCATTGCGAAGTTTCATCAAAGGGAGCATCCATTCTTTTTCTTCATCATTTCGAATCATCGCTTGCATGGATTTATCTTGTTCAACCATCGTGCAAACGTAGCACCCAAAACGACTGTCACCGCAACTTGGGGTACTGGTATCAACCACTAACGGGCATTCTCCATCGGCCGTCGCGCCTTGGTACATGTTCAAAAGGGCTTTATTATCATAATTCCAAGGATTTTTGACTTGAGTGATGTACATCCAAACATCATCATTACTCCAATCGGCCAAGGGGGTATAAATCCAGCTATTGGGTAAACTGGCATTGGTTGCCAATCGTTCTCGGGTACTGGTTTTCTCATGTTTTTTCATATTAGCGGCGCGTGTCGTACTTTCCGCTTTGCGGGTACCCAATACCAAAATCACTTGCCCAGTTTGGCGAATCACATTATTAATAAAATAGTTAGAGGGATTGATTTTGAGTCGATGGGTACACCAACGAAATTTAGGACGGGGTGCCGGATATCCGCGTCCAACGAGATTCACCCAAAAACGATCATGTACTTCTGGTAGGAGACGATGGGGCGTAAGCGGCAACTGTTGATCAACGGCCGCTTGTTTCATGGCCTTTAAAGACTTTTCTACCCACAAAGCTACAATGGGGTTTTCCACCAAAGTATCCGTACTAATCACATAAATGGATTTAGTCCGTTTCGTTTTAGGCAATTGGGAAAGGGCGTACCAGATCAATTGTAAAGCGGCCGTTGAGTCTTTTCCACCACTATAGCCAACCACCCAAGGAATCTCATCACTTAAATAAAGTTCTTGTGTTTGTTTAATCAAGTCTTGAATAGACTGTTTGAAACCTTGAATAAAAGCGGTTTTACGTTGTTTTTCCATGAACCGTTATCAGTTATCAGTTCCACGCAAAAGTTTTGCGCGCAAAACTTTTGCGTGGAAATCAGTTTCACGCAAAAGTTGCGCGCAACTTTTGCGTGAAAATCAGTTATATTTTTTCAGAAAAATAATTTCAATTTGTGAGGTATTTTTTCACGCAAAGAACGATAAGGGCGAACACGCAAGGGCTACATACAAGCGTATATGTAGGGGCAAACCTTTGTTATCGCCCTTTTGAAATTATTTTTCTTAAAATCTAGCACCTTTGCGCCGCAGCGAAAAACGTGAAATTGGTTTTAGAACGATCCCGCCTTTGGCGTAATGATTTGAATTTATTATATAAATCCGTTAAAAAAACCTTTAAACCAGTAATGGTTTTATTATTGAAGTGCAATGGGCGGAAGCCTAAGCGACTTTTATTTGTCATTATAACCTATATTGTATTGACAAAACGGATCAAAAAATGCCTTTGCGGTGAAAATTTTATAAACTCAAACGAAAACTCAAAAATCCAATGACAATATATCTTGATTGTAATGCGACGACACCGATGGAGCCTAAAGTGCGTGAAGCGGTGTGGAAATATATGACTGAAGAATGGGGTAATGCCGGCAGTCGTACCCATGAATTTGGCGCGAGGGCAAAACAAGCGGTTCAGAAAGCGCGTGATCAAGTGGCAGAGGTAGTGGCATGTAGTCGTGAAGAGGTGATTTTTACCAGTGGCGCGACTGAAAGTAATAATCTAGCGATTTTAGGGTTAAAAGCTTATGGTGAACAACAGACTAAACGGCATATCGTCAGTACCCAAATTGAACATAAAGCCGTGCTTGAACCGTTAGCCGTTCTTGAAAAAAGTGGTTTTGAAGTGACATTAGTGCCGCCCACAACAGGCGGTTGGGTTGAACCGACTGATATCCTCAATGCCGTTCGCGATGATACCTTATTGGTTTCAGTCATGCACGTTAATAATGAAACCGGTGTCATTCAACCCATTACTGAAATCGCTGAACAACTGGCCGCGCATCCCGCTTATTTTCATGTCGATGCCGCGCAAGGTTTTGGTAAAGAGATACCGACACTGCGCCATCCACGTCTTGATCTGATCAGCGTGAGTAGCCATAAGATTTATGGGCCTAAAGGGGTAGGGGCATTGATTATGCGTCGTCGTGAGTACCAAAAACCACCGCTGACACCCTTGATGTATGGGGGTGGACAAGAACGCGGTTTGAGGCCAGGCACTTTACCCGTGCCATTGATTGTCGGATTTGGCCTCGCTGCAAAACTGGCCTTAAAACACGCTGAAGAACGGGCCGAAACCTGTCTTGATTTTAAACAAACCGCTTTAGGCTTTTTAGCCAGCTTAAAGCCCGTGATTCATGGCGAGTTAACACGTTCTTTACCCCATGTCATCAATTTTTCAATTCCAGGGCTTGATTCAGAAGCGGCCATGTTAGCTTTAAAAGGCATTGTCGCCATTTCTAATGGCGCAGCTTGCACCTCTTCCTCCAGTTATAGAGCAAGTCATGTATTAAAAGCGATGGAATTATCGGATGATGACATACAAGGCGCCTTGCGATTTTCTTGGTGTCATATGACAGAACCCGTTGATTGGGTAACTGTGGTAGAGCGTTTAAATCAGATTCTGTAGAGACGCGATGCTCGCGTCTCTAGCTTCGCCTCTCTAAATCGCATATCTAACATTACGTCTGGCGCATTCCCAAAAAAAGAGTCATTATCAATCAGGCCTTCGCAAAATAAATTTTGCACTCCAATTTGAAACGAAAACGACGCAAATAAATTTGGAACGAAAATTGCGGATTGATAATGACAAATCTTGGGAACAAGTTAATTAATTATTCGTTTTCGACAAATAAATCGGATCGCGTTGCTTGATGATGAGTCGCCCAATCTTTTCATGCCGAGATTCTATCATGGGTTTGATCACAATCCCTTCCCGAGTCGTTTTATGTAATTGGGAAATACCGTGTGAAGTCTCTACCAGCGTTTTACCATTCAACCACTCATCTAAAATCACATCAGTCGCCAGAATGGGCACATGAATATCCAAATTACCAAAATGTTTTTCGATAACAGATTGCCGAATGTCAGGGGTTAGCCATGCTTCATTGATCTTGATATCGAATAATTTAACCTCAAAACCCTTCAATTTGTAAATGTTGGATTGCACTTTGGGGCCGATAAATTCACCATAAACCGTGATATTTTGTTTGGGATAATCGGCCTTTAAGGCTTCCACAAAGTTGATAATACCCTTTTCTTCAGCCACTTTCCAAAATTCATGCACTGCCCCTTCAATCGGTTCAATAGAAAAATTGCGTTGATTCACATAGATTCTATCCTTCAAGACAGAATAGGTTACAGAAAAATTCATCCCTTCAATTTTTTCAGTCATTTCAACCCGTTGCTGCATCAGCACTTCAGCCACATCAACATATCTATCCGCGCCATCAATATCGTAGGCTGACAATCCAATCGGCAATCTGACAAGATTAGCCGTATTACACGGGATAACGGGCTGTTCGTATTTTTCAACACCAAGAAATTCCGTTATCAACTGAGATTCAGTCTCTTGATCGCTTTCAGCTTCAGGCATCCCTTCTAGCAGATCAAGATCAGCAACAATGCCTTGAGAAATCTGGCCTCTGAGCCTCACCGTTTTGACTCTATTTTTGTTAGAGCCACTTAATCTACCCACTAAACCCAGCTTTTCGAGTACCCATTCTGGTATAAGCGAATCAATGGGAAAATACAGCACCGTATCGCCTTTTTTGAATTGCCCCTTCCTGATGACAAATTCAAAAGTCGAACCAACCAACGTTGCGCCTTCAATCGCATCCGCATTTTCAATTGGAAAATTTGAAGCAATCACTTCTTTTGTGACACCGAAAAAAGCCATTTTGAACTCCTTGTGTTTTATAGTATCCCATTATTTTTCAATGGGTTACGTTATTTAGGGAAAAGCATAAGATTTTGATTCACTATCCATAATTTACCCTTTACAATTCTATCTCTGCATGTTTTGTTTTTATTAACTGATGTTACGCATCCATATTCTTATCAAGGTTATACAAGCGCACGAAACATCACGTATTGATTCATATATAACTGTCCACAGTCACAATTTGCGCTAATGCATTTTTTGGCCAAGTATTTCGCGATAAAAACTTTTGCCCTGAAAGGCAAAAGTTTAGCTTCGCTGTATTTTAGCCTTAAGTGAAATCGTCTAAAAATGGTCGTTAATCCCCATTTTTAAAGGAGCGCCATAAAAGCGCCATTTATGGCAGTGCTAAGTATAATTTATAATTTGATATGAATGAGTGGGCTATCGAATGATTGAAGTGCGAAGCCCGATACCAGTACCAATTATATTTGTGTCTGTTTTCTAACGAAAGTTGAGTGCGTAACATCAATTCTTAAGTGAAATACATTTAAGATGGTGGGCAACAAAAACCCGTAGGGAGCCCATTTCACGCTAAAGTTTCGCTCCGCGAAACTTTAGCGTGAAATATTGATTTTAATGGGGCCGGCAACAAAAACACGTTTCGCGCCAAAATTGAGTTTATCAACAATATCAATCCGTGCGCTCATAAAAATGATAGGAATGTCTTTCGTTTTGTCGTTATTTTTAAGTGCTTGACAAGCTTCAAAACCATCCATCTCAGGCATAGCGATATCTAACAATATCAGTACTTCGGGTAGAAAAAAGGCCTTTGATGTTCGTTTTGTTAGTAAATTTATACTGACAATTGATTCTACCAGAATAATACTTCTATTAGGTTTTGTTGACATTTCACGATAAATCATTGATTTATCCTCAAAGTGATCTTTTTATAACCAATTGAAAAATAGAGTGTTTTAAAATAAAAATCTCAACAGAACCAAGTTTGTATACTACCCATCAATTATCAATTATCAATTATCAATTATCAATTATCAATTATCAATTATCAATTCCACTTTAACCCGTTTTTGCGCGCAAAAACTGGGGCAAAGAAATCAATTATCTTTTTTTTCAATATCAATTATCGAAATCGCATTCGCGACGACTATACTCGGCGCGGGAATAAATTTAACTTTTATATTATAATTTTTTGGCAACCCCAGGTTGCACCTCAATGCCACCTTCGTTAAGGGCTTTCGCGGTGGTATGCCCCTACCAAACCCAACGTCATGACGGGGTTGTAGGGGCGAACCTGCGTGTTCGCCCAGGCTTAACTTTTAAAAGTTTTTCACGCAAAAGTTTTGCGCGCAAAACGAAACATTAGCGTGAAATGTGAAAAATTGTGCCCGCGTGCAGTATACAAATGAGAATATGCTAATGAATTTTCAAGAAATGCCTTCTATCCATCTATTACCTTCATTGGTTGCAAATCAAATTGCGGCCGGTGAAGTTGTTGAACGCCCCGCTTCGGTAGTGAAAGAATTATTAGAAAATAGTTTAGATGCCAAGGCGAATACGATTGAAGTCGAAATTGAGCAAGGCGGTATTGCCTTAATACGTGTCCGTGATAATGGGTTTGGTATCCGCCGTGATGAATTGTTATTGGCTCTAAATCGCCATTCTACCAGTAAAATCAAAGATTTGGATGATTTAGAACGCATTAATAGTTTAGGTTTTCGCGGAGAGGCGCTTGCCAGTATTGCTTCTATTTCCAGATTAACGCTCAGTTCGCGTTTTTATCATGAAGAAATGGGGTATTGCATCCGTTTGGATGGTACGGATACGCCAATTCTCCCTGAACCGGTAGCTCACCCCACTGGCACGACACTTGAAATCCGTGACTTGTTTTATAATACGCCAGCACGACGTAAGTTTTTACGCACGGAGAAAACAGAATTAAGTCATTTGCATGAAACGATTAAACGTTTAGCGTTAAGTCGTTTTGATGTCAGTTTTAAGTTGACGCATAATCGCAAAACCTTAATGGCTTTAAAGGTAGCGCAAACGGCAGAAGATCAATTGCAACGGGTAGCCATGTTATGTGGCCCCGATTTTGTTGATCATATATTAAAGCTAAATGAAGCTTCTGGCGAAATGCAATTATGGGGTTGGATTACGCAGCCCACTTATTCGCGTAGCCAACCGGATATGCAGTATTTTTTTGTGAATGGGCGCATGATTCGGGATAAAGTGATTAGTCATGCCATACGCCAAGCTTATGAAGATGTCTTGTATTCGGGCCGCCATCCCAGTTACGTTTTGTATTTCACGATTGACGCAAGTGAAGTTGATGTCAATGTGCATCCGACTAAGAATGAGGTGCGTTTTGCAGAAAGTGGTTTAGTACATCAGTTTTTAACAACAGGCGTGCAAAAAAGCTTAGCCCAAACTTCTCCTAGCCGTGTTGCTGGCGCACCAGCCACTTCACCTTCTCCTTCAAAGGAGAAAACATTCAATCAGAAATCATCCGTTGAAGAGGGTACGAGGCTTGGGTATCAAGCGAAGCGGAAATCGAAAAAAGGCGCAACTGATCATAAAAATGTGAAATTTATTCCACCCCCTGCACCCAGGCTAAGCATACAAGAAACGAAGCAGATTTACGAAGCATTACAAGCGCCGCTATTGCCCCCAGAAGGGGCTATTGAAAAACAGATTCCTCATGAGAATACTGCTTCCATTCCCCCACTGGGGTATGCCTTAGCCCAATTACATGGGGTATACATTCTGGCAGAAAATGCAGAAGGTTTAGTATTAGTGGATATGCACGCGGCCCATGAGCGAATTACTTATGAACGTCTGAAAACGGCTTGGGAAACAGATAATTTGACAGCTCAAGTGTTACTGGTACCGATCACCGTTTCTGTCAGTGAACAAGAAGCCGAAATGGCCGAGCAACAAATTGAATTATTTCATAAAATCGGTTTTGATCTGAACCGTGCCGGCCCGACAACCTTGATTGTGCGTCAAATACCCACACTGTTAATTGATGCCAATGTGCCCCAACTGGTGCGTGATGTCTTAGCCGATTTATTACGTCTTGGTGTCAGCACCCGTTTGCAAGAAAATCAGTATGAAATTTTAGCCACATTAGCCTGTCATACTTCAGTTCGGGCTCATAAACAATTAAGTATCAAAGAAATGAATACCTTATTGCGCGACATGGAAAAAACGGAACGGAGTAATCAATGCAATCATGGTAGGCCAACTTGGACAGCTATGAGTCTGAAAGAATTAGATAGCTTATTTTTACGAGGAAGGTAGAACTTTTGTAGAGACGCGATGCTTCGCGTCTCTGTTTCGACGCTCGCGCGAAGCGTGTAGATTTGCTCTGCCTCGCGTCTGTGTTTCGACGCTCGCGCGAAGCGTGTAGATTTGCTATGCCTCGCGTCTGTGTTTCGACGCTCGCGCGAAGCGTGTAGATTTGCTCTGCCTCGCGTCTGTGTTTCGACGCTCGCGCGAAGCGTGTAGATTTGCTCTGCTAGAGACGCGAAGCTAGAGACGCGAAGCTAGAGACGCGAAGCTAGAGACGCGAAGCATCGCGTCTCTACAATGGAAACAATCTCGCTTCACAACTCACAATTTGTTTCTTGTCCAATTTCAGCCAATTTATCAATCAAGTTTGAACTGATTCGACTAAAATCGCTTCCTAGCTGCATTCTAGCAATCGCTTCGCTTGATTCTCCT
>QNEL01000040.1 GCA_003645185.1 Candidatus Parabeggiatoa sp. nov. 3 | reverse complement strand
TCAGTGAAACCAATAAGGGAATTGACGTAGACTTTAGGTCATCTTGAGATAGCTTTAATCTCACAATCTTTGAATTATCATAATAAGGCTTAGAAACGGCCGAATTAAGCTCATGTTACGCACCTTTTAATGTACTTTGCATGAAACGGGTCGCACATCTCCAGTGACATCATGGCCGGCAGTAGATGACCAATGATGAGTAATCGTATCACCATCAGGGTCATAAGAACTGGTCGCATTGCCTTCGACAGTCAGCGGAGCGCGTCCTGACAATTTGGAGAAGGTTCCCACTGCCTTAGGATACTGGTTGTTTTCAGTGTTTTCCTGAACCATGACGGTTTGAAAGGCTTTTGCAGTATGATTATCTTGATCAGTGACTTCGAGTTCAATAGTCACCAGGCCCGTTTTTCTGAGCGTGACTTTGCCTGTTGCCCCTTTCACGGTTTGTCCATCTGATATTCGCCAGATGTATTGGGCAATATCAAAACCATCTGGATCATAAGAGCCTTCAGCATTTAAAGTCACCTCCAAACCATCGTCTCCGATTTTACCCGATGAGGGATTAACATCAGCAACAGCGATTGGTTGTTTAGCGCCTTTGACGTACACATTTTGTCTCGCCGTGTTACTTTGCCCATCGTTGTCTGTCACTTTTAAGGTTAAAGTGTAATAACCTGGATTCTCTAAAGTGTGTTCAAAAGTTTTTGCAAGCGATTCATGAGTGATCGATTTCCCGTTTGAGAAAACCGTCCACTGATATTGGACAATTCTAGGCTTCCCATTAGGTTGCTCCTTAAAGGCAAAATAATCCTTCGACTTACTGGCATCTAACTGAATCGGCATGGGCGCATATTCACCCTTCAAACTGAAATCGAACACGGCAGAAGGTTTTGTGGATTTCTCCACAACTATTGATACTGATGCTGGCTCTTTACTGATACCGCCTTTGTCATCAATGACAATAACTGTAATATCGTGAATGCCGGTATCTTTGAGTTCAACGGCCGGAATCGGAGTGGCCGTCTTCGTCCAATTTTCCTTATAAGTCACCTCCCCAGTGGGACAAAATGAATAGGCCTCATTGGGACACAACAACAGGCCTGGGCCCGTTTTTTCGTCTGGGAAAATTTGCCCCTCTATACTAGATGTAAAGCGATAACCAACAATTTCGCCATTTGGATCCGTCGAGTCAGCAGCACTCAATTCCACAGTCAGTGGCGTTTCACAATGTTTCTCGTTGTTTTCACAGGGGAGACCGGCTTTTAAGCGAGCAATTGGCAATAGATTTGCCAGGACTGTGACGGTATGAGTAGCTGAATCAAGTATTTTCTCATTTTGCCAGGCGACGAAGGTAATGATGTATTCGCCTGGCGATTCAAAGGTCATGGTGGCAAAGGCACCGGATTGGTAAGTGTCCTTACCACTTGAGGCTTGCCAATGATAGGTTATACCTTCCACATCTTTGGCAGTCGTTATAGCCGTCATGGTAACGGTCAATGGCATAACACCGGTCATAGGCGTTATAGTGGAGGTAAATGTGATGGGTGTCTCATCGCCACCTCCTGTCAGCTCGGGATCAGTCGTGCCATCTGGTTCGCCACCCGTTTCATCCGGTATTTCCTCACTTGGAGGTGTAGTCTCAGTCTCACCACTCGTAGGTGTAGTCTCAGTACCCGCAGGTGTACCCTCAGTCTCACCGACAGCTTCATTAGGGGTATTCCCAGTTTCAGCGTTGGTTTCAGGCGTACTCCCTGTTTCAGGGCCAGTCTCAGGCGTAGCCCCAGTTTCAGTGCCGGTTTCAGGCGTAGCCCCTGTTTCAGGGCCAGTCTCAGGTGTCGCGCCCGTGCCACTTTCAGTGGCCGACGTTCCATCAGTCCCAGTTGACCCATCATCCTGAGCAAACGCGGGGTTTGCGATAAAGAGTCCAAGTAGGAATATAAAGCTTAAGTATTTGAAGTAACGCATTTTGTTATTACTCCGTTTTTGGAAAATTTGAGTTTTGGTTTAACACAAAAGGATATTTACATCCTTAACAATTAAATATAGCACAATTTTGTCTGCTTGGTTTCATCAAATGATACTTGTGAATCTCATTTTTAGTGTTTGAACAAAAACTTTTTTCAACACAGAGTACACAGAGTGACACAGAGTTTCACAGAGAATTTTCAGCGAGATTTGACTCAATTGCAGGTTCTTTCTTGCTGTGTGTTGAACATTTGAATATGAGGCAAGGCGTTTTCGTTCAGGCACTATTTAATAATTAAGAGGCGAATTTGTGGTTGCCCTAGTGTTATTGGACAAACTAAAGTTTGGACTCCAAATTAAAAATCCGGCCGCCTCCTTATTTGATGAAATATAGCAAAAATAATTATTGTTTGCTTGGTATGAGATCATACATGGTACTTTATGAGTACCATGATAATATAGGTGTACAAACTTTGTACACTAAATAAAAAAGTGGTTTCATTTTTGCATGATTATGAATCAGATCATTTTGTCAGTCTTGTGTCAATGTTATCATCAAATCGCCGTACAAAGCTAGTACGCAAACACTGTACAAACGGTGTAAACCGTGTACAAAGTATGTACATCTTGTACGCTAACTCAGATTCATTGTCAAAAACTGAGGGAGGCGAGAGATAGTTTATTAGTTATCAGTTATCAGTTATCAGTCATCAAAACGGGCCTATTTATATTAATTATATTTAAGGCGAAACGGATTGATTTGATAAATTCTGTTTTTCTGAACAAATGCTATCTGTTTTTGGAAGGATTGTGAGCAGGAGATATGTTTATTTAAATTGATTGGTTTGTCAAGCAAAATGGGAATTGGGTTATTGGTTATTGGTTATTGATGATGCCTTATTAATATAGGCCTCTTAGCACCTATCAGTTTGGCCTGATACTTTTTTTCTTTACGGCGAACACAGAGGATCACAGAGTGCCACAGAGAATAAGTCTATGATTTTTAATTATATTGTGATACAAAATACTTAGTAAATGTATGTGTTTTTATCCGAATTTGAAAACTGATAGGTGATAAGATATAGGCCTATGTAGGGTGTCTATTTTGAGCTTTTTTTGATATAAACGCTAAAGACGCTAAAGATGCGATGTTCGGTAACAAGAGAACATTTTGCGTCTCTTGCGTCTTTTGCGTTATTTTTCATCAATAAATCGTACCTATCTGTGGGTAGGTGAGGCTATATTGATAACTGATAAGTGTAGTGAGCAACAAGATGTTAAACGACTTGAACCGTAACATGTTGTCCCGTTCTTTCGAGCATATCAACTAAAGCGTCAATCGTAAATTTTCCTGATTTACCTTGTATCACATCAGATACTTTCGGTATTGTAATATCTAATAAATGGGACGCTTCTTCTTGTTTCAGTTCTTTCTCGTTAATCCATTCAGTGACTTTACACATTAACTGTGCTTTAATTTTTAATTTAGCCGCTTCTCGTGGATTAAAACCTAAATCTTCAAAAATATTATCATTTTCTGAAGTGATATGGGTAATGGATGTGTCAATATTATTCATGACTCTCCTTATTTGCAATGGCATTATATCTTGTTTTTGCAATGTTTATGTCTTTAGAGCTTGTTTTTTGGGTTTTCTGTAATGATGATAGAACGCTGATTGTACTGATTGTCCTGATTTTCGCTGATTTTCGCCAAAATTTAAAAACTGATAGCTGGTAATGGAAATGGATTATTGGTAATGGGTTATCTCATATTCCTAATCTATAAAAATCGGATAGTAATTATTGGTGGGCAACAATCTTTACCCACCCTACATTGATTTGGTGGGCAACAAAAACACGTTACCGGCCCCCGACATTGATTTGGTGGGCAACAATCTTTACCCACCCTACATAAAAAATAATTGATAATTGGCAACACGCTTTACTGATAAGTGATTACGGAAAAACTGACATTTCTATAATGAGGATTAGGCCGCGTTTCTCCAAAATGGATTTTGCTGGGCGGTATGATCCTTAAAAAGTGTTTTTTTATCCCCTGTTCCTTTAGCCAATTAATAACCATTTCTGCACGTCGTTGGCTAAGCTGTTGATTATATAATTTCGTGCCCAAGCCATCCGTGTTTCCGGTAATTTGAAGTTCGACTACTTGATTTAACATTTGCCCTAATGTTAGCAAGTGTTGCAGTTCTTTAAGCAACTTCGCTAATGCCGTTTCCTGTCCTGATGTAAATTCTGTACTGTCTTCATAAAAATAAATTTTTTGGTTGTTAATGGATTGTACCAGCACGCGCATTTCATGCTCAATATCTACCAATCCGCTCGTTTCTATGCCTGCCAACTCTTTTTGTGAATTTTGGAAGGCTTGGATGCGCTGTTGTAATGTCTCAAATGTGGCAGAATTAACACGGCCTGTTATCTGTAACACCCTATCATGTACGCTTAAAGTCACACTTTCTGGTGGCCTTAATTCGCGCTGGGCTTGTACCAATAAAAAATGATCGGTATCAGCTAATTGCTTCATTTCTACTTGATTGATTCCAGTAACTGTAGTGCCTTGCTTGATAGCTTTATCTATCCATGTTTTTTGTGCATAACCACTTAGGTGTAATGTGTCGTCTTCCAGACGCAGTTTTACTGTAGAGGGGGGTACTAACCGCAGTCGTACACGTTGTTCAATAAACTGTGGCGTTAAATCCTGATAATGTGTCCAACGCATGATCACATCACTGATTTGCTTTTGTTGGGCAATAGATTCTGGTGCGTCGGCTAACGGATCACGCATACCTGTAATAAATCGTTGACCGTTTTCATGGCCGCTAGAAACCACGATGATGCCGGGTGTGTTATCCAAGGTTTTTAAAAAGGCTTGAAATTGTAGTTCGGTATTGATGAGTTCATCTGTGACGATTTCAGTCAATCCCGCTATCATCCCAACACTGTTATTGACTTTGTCTATCCAAGCTTGATCGGCATGTCCGTTTAAATATAAGCAGCCTCCTTTCAGAGACATTTGCACGGTATCGGGTGGTTTTAACCAGTGCTGTAATCTTTTTTCTACAAACTGGCGTTCTAAATCCTGATAAGTTCTGCCTTTAAAAACGACATCGTTGTCGTTCAGTTTAAAGCGATGCGCTATTTCTTGTGGTTCCTCAGCTAAGGGATCACGCATGCCTTGAATCTCTAATTTGCCTGCCTTTGATTCGGTGGAAACAACCACAATACCGGGCGTTTCGTGCAAAGCCTTGACATAATGTTCTAAACGTTGCTGATACTCAAAATAGCGGTATCCCCACCCGGATAGGGCAAGCAAAATGATAATGAATACAACAAGTAATTGCGGAGAGAATAAGCGTGGCATAGCACTTTTTTTCACTTCTGACTGTAGCGCATTTTCTAACAGAGGTAAACAAGGCTGCAATGGTGTATTATCCCCAGAAAATGCTTCTAATAACTCGCTAGACTGTGCATGGATCAGTTCAATCAATTGGCTCATGGTTTCTCGCAAACTCAGGGGCGCGATACCCCGAATCACACAAGCCAATACGGCGTAAGGCCCACGTTCTAGCCACACCGTGCAATCACCCACTTCAACGCTGTTAAGTTCTTCATTTTTGCCACTCGAAAAGGAATCACGAATAAAATCTTGTATCGCTGTTAACATAGCCGATACGGCATCGCTATCACCTATTTCTATGTTATCAATATGGGCATGATGGATGAGTAAACCGCTTTCGCGATGAATCAAAAACACTTGTTCAACCCGATATACGAAAGTATTGATCAAAACGATTTCTGAATAAGGCCGTCCACTACGCAATGCTTGCATGCGCCAAACTAATCTTTGAACAGAAAACGTTCTTTCTAAAGTGGTATTGATTTCTTGTAACAGCACTTTAAAGGCTTCATTAATGTATTTGCGTATCATAGGCCCTATTACGGGAAATAAGGATTGAGCAAGCGCACTGGTGTCTTGGCGAATAGATTCTTTGATGCATATTTCTACCGGCCCCCGTAGAGAGTCGGTCAGTTTCTGATCTGTCAATATGGTAGCCTGTTTAACTTCTTGGCTGGCGTAATCAATAGCTTTCGGTAAAATTTTAGCCATTTCCTTAGCGCGTTGTTCAGCATTATTGAAACGATTCTCTAATCGTTCGTAGCGCACGACTTCTTGTTCACACTGTTTGATTCGATTCAGTAAATCAGTCACTTGAGATGGAGACTGTTGAGTCTGTTCAAGGCTATTTACATGCTTATCAAGTGTGTTAATATTGGTTTTAAGGGCTTGAAAAACCAATTTAATTTGTTTATTGATAGAACGAGATAATCCCTGTTGATTGAATTGTGTCTTTTTAGCAGCATCATGATGACGCTGATTCAGTTCTTTCAATTGCTGATATTGATTAACTTGTAGATTTTCAAGCTTCTTAAGATATTGTTCTAGGGCACTCAGTTGTGTTTGTTGATTAATATGTGTCTGTTTCAGTGTCTCAAGCGATTTTTTGATTTTTCGCAGTTCGACTTGTTGTGCTTGTTCAAAGTTGCCCAACTGCATGCCTTGATTCACTTGTACTTTTTCAAGCTTATCCAGATATTGCTCAAAATCACTCAATTGGGCCTGTTGTGTCTGTAATAATATCTGTAGTTGATTGAATTGATTAACATAAGTGTGTTCAAATTCATTCAGATGCTTATCTAGGGAACGATGTAGTTTCTGTTGGTGAACAAAGCCTTTTTCAAAGTTATCCAGATACTTTTCAAAATCACTGAGATGTGTCTGTTGTGCTTGCAAGGATTCTTTTATTGGCTGGATGTCTTCGGCCGTGCTTTGATGCAAAATCGGCCCCATCAGGGGTAAAATGGCTTCGACAAAGCTATGCGGTTCGTGTTGCAATAACTCTTTTATACCACTTTCTAGGGGGGATTGTAAAGCTGATGTAAAATCAGCAAGATCAGGCAATGCACGCAAGGCGGTTGGTAAAATAGCCGCGATTTCATGACTACGTTGGTAAACATCATCAAGACGTCTTTCCAAACGTTCTAGCCGCTTTTTTTCTTGGGTACCGCCTAAAAGTGAAGCTAATTGTTCAAATTCATCCATTGATTACACCATTCATTGATTACACAGAGCTTTTTTCAAATTAACATAAAGCTTATGGCTTGCCACCATAAGCGTAAAGAAGCGAAACCCTTAACACCTATCAAGTTTGTCAAAAAATTTTTTTCAACATTCGAGGTTCAAGTTTTTGCGCGCAAAAACTTGAACCTCGAATAGAGATCACAGAGGGCCGTCGATGCCCACAGAGAATAAGTCTATGATTCTTATACTGCGACTTTGTGGTATTTTGTGATACTTTGTGATCTTTGAGCAGGTGTAAGTACTGAACCATAAATTTTCAGGTATTTAAAAAAACAGAAAGGGGGCAACCACAAGGGATTGCCCCTACATGACATAATTGTGTAGGGGCAATCCCTTGTGGTTGCCCTTTGTTGTAAAATACCTGTTTATTTGTGCTTCAGTACTTAACCTGAGTGAATAGGGTAACGGCATCTCGCTTAAAGACAGGTTTGAGGATTTGAAAAAGGATAGGTGGTAGGGATTAAGGGGCAACCGGGCAACCACAAAGGATTGCCCAATCTGGAAAAAGGATAGAATTATTCTATCTCTGATGGTTCTTCATAGTTTTTCGTCAGGCGTACCGCCATTTCGTGGAAAAATGTCGCTAAATCGCTGCGGTTGACTTTGTCATCATGAAGTTGAGACACCTCTTGGTTGAGCAAACCGGTTAGGCTATCATTTTGCTGACGAATTTGCAGGGCAGTTTCTTGGAATTTGCTTAACGTTTGTTGGCGTAAATTTTTGATATCCCTGCTGATTTGTTCATCAAATTGTGTGATGCGATTGTTCATCTCGTTTTTCAGAGCCTTGAGATCACGTTCTAAATCCGCAAGAGCAGCTTGACGTTCCTGGCGTTCCAACTTGGATTTTTCACTCAGGCTGTCAATTTCACTATCCATTCGCTCCTCAAGCACTTTGAGGCGCTGAAAGGTTTCCTCACGGAAATTCATGTTTTCCTGAGAAACGCGTTCTTCAAGGCGTTTAAAGCGTTTATCATAATCGCGCATTTGTCCGCCAAACAAAATATCACGAATCTTGTCAACATTGCCGATACTCGCCCCTAAACCTTCAGCAAAATTATTGCTTATGTCTTCTGGTTTTTGTAAGCTCGTTTCGGCGACACGTAATTTCTTATCAAGTACGCCAGTATTAATTTGGCTAAAGCGGTTGGGTTTATCCTGAGCTAATTGGTTATCTCTTGCAGGTGCAACAGAAACAACACGCGGTTTGTCAGGCTTATTGTTGTCTGCGGGTGCATCAGTGGGGGGTTTATGAGACATAAAGTCTTCTCCTTCGTAATCATCCATTTGTAGTGCCAAATTATGTGGTCGGTAAGACATGCTATCTTTCCTCGTTAATCAATAATATATATAACATAATAGAGTTGTTCCTAGTAATCGCAAATGGCTTTGAAAAATAAAAGACTAGAATCAACAAATGTATATATATATTATTAATGAAGTCAATATAAAAATAAACAACGACAAATTAAGGGGGATTTATACTCCTGAAAAACTCATGAAAAATAGATAGCATGAATAGATAGCATATCTTATGAGATGAAATTTCATTTAATGATCTATTCATGCAATAGATCAAAAAAAGTGTTCATGAGACAACTGTTCACAAGTTCATTATTCGTTTCATAAGAAGTTGACTCATTATGTAGCGTACAATAACTCATGAAATTAAAAAACGTTCCCAAGTCATTAAAAAATACGGGAATGAACACCATTCATTGTACGTTTATTTTATCTGAATAGCCCTTGATTATATACTAATAATAACGACAAGAATTGTCTCTCGATGCGGATAAAACACAGACTGGATGACGATCTTATCCCTTAAAACCTTAATGACATGAATGAGTTATGAAAGCATTTAACTGAAACATTAGCACGATCTAGTCCATTTCACGCTTTCACGTTAAAGTTTCGCGAAGCTTCACTACGCTAAGAAAAAGTATTTGCTTAAAAAACTTTTGCGTTAAATATTATATACAATCCTTGTCGTTCGATTTTAAAATGATTGATGTTTTCATTCAAACACTATTTCACGCTTCTGTTTTTGCGCGCAAAAACTGAATTTCACGCTAATGTTTCGCTTCGCTAAACATTAGCGTGAGCCGAAGGCCAGCGAAGCTAAATGTGAAATATAAGATTTTATAGCGAGCTATAAAGTACGATTTGCGAATTGCAAATTACGAATTGATTTCTAAACTGTTATCATTAATCTATTCACCTTTTCAAAGGGGAGATTTTGGATTTGAATAGCCCTACTCAATTAATAGATCAATTTAATCGAAAAATAACGTATGTGCGTCTGTCAGTGACGGATCGATGTGATTTTCGTTGTGTTTACTGTATGAGCGAGAAAATGACTTTTTTACCTCGCGCACAATTATTAACTTTAGAAGAGTTAGAATGGCTGGGACGTGCGTTTCTTGAGTTAGGTGTGACGAAAATCCGTCTAACTGGTGGTGAGCCGTTAGTACGTCACAATATTTTACAACTTTTTCAAGGACTTGGGCGATTATCGGGTTTAAAAGAGCTGGTGTTAACGACGAATGGCTCACAGTTAATTAAAATGGCACAGCCGCTTAAAGCGGCTGGGGTTAAACGTATCAATATCAGTCTTGATAGTTTGAATCCGGCGCGTTTTCAAAACATGACTCGTGTGGGCAAACTAGAGGGCGTGTTACGGGGTATTGATGCGGCGATTCAGGTGGGATTTGAACGAGTCAAACTCAACGCGGTGATTTTAAAAAACCGTAATCACGATGAAGTGATTGATTTAGTGCAATTTGCGGTTAATCGAGGGATTGATATCAGTTTTATTGAAGAAATGCCCTTGGGTACGATTGGGAGTCATGATCGTGCAGAAGCGTTTTATGCGAGCGAGCAAATTCGTGATGATCTGAAATCGTCATTTACCCTGATACCTTCGACTGAAAAAACAGCGGGGCCTTCTAAATATTATAGAGTGGCTCACACTGACACCCGCGTCGGTTTTATTTCGCCGCACAGTCATAATTTTTGTGACACTTGTAACCGGGTGCGTGTGACAACGGAAGGGCGTTTATTGTTGTGTTTAGGGCAAGAACATTCTGTTGATTTGCGGCGCGTGATACGCGCTAATCCAGGTGATATCGAGCCCCTAAAACAAGCGATTATCAAAGCGATAGCGATTAAACCTCAAAAGCATGATTTTGAATTGGATAGCGCACCGCAAATTTTGCGGTATATGAATATGACGGGCGGCTAATAGATTGAATTCGATATAAACGCTAAAGACGCGATATCGAAAAAAAATTTTGCATCCTTGCATCGCTTGCGTCTCTTTAGCGTCTTTAGCGTCTCTTGCGTTCCCGTCTTAAAAAAATATCCTATAAAATGTGGTAGGGGCAATCCCTTGTGGTTGCCCTAATCCAAAATCGAACAACAGGCAACCTACCATGCGTAAATTAATATACATACTGGCCACATTATTATTAGCGAGTGCTGTACTTTTCTGGAAAACCCTGATTGATTTAGCCCCACCGCCTGATACCTTATCAGTTGCTCATTCAAGCGTGCGTAAAGTACAAATATTGGATCGCCATGCGAATCCGCTCACGATTACTTATCAAAATGATTGGAATATCCACGATTATGTGCCATTGCATGAGATCCCTGAAACTTTACAACAAGTCTTTATATTAGCTGAAGATAAACGTTTTTATGAACATCATGGCCCTGATTGGCGGGCGCGGTGGAACGCAATGTTACAAAATATAAAGGCTTTGCGCGTCGTGCGCGGTGCCAGTACCCTCAGTGAACAAACTGTGCGTATGTTACACCCGCGCCATAGAACATTTTGGGCCCGCTGGTTAGAAGGTTTTGAAGCCGCACAACTTGAAGAACACTTTTCCAAAGCCGATATTTTAGAGTTTTATCTCAATCAAGTGCCTTATGCCAGTCAACGGCGCGGTGTCGTACAAGCGGCGCGTTATTATTTTGATCGCGATTTAGATACTTTAAATATGAAAGAAATGATGGCCTTAGCCGTATTAGTGCGTTCGCCAAGTCGTTTAGATTTGCGTCGCGGAGTCACCCAAATTGAAGCCCCGATTGCGCGTCTTGCAGTGCGTTTATTGGAAAAAGGCCTGATTACCCAAGCTGATTATCAAGACATTTTAACAACATCGCTTGATTTACACGATGCCCATTTACCGGTACAAGCCACGCATTTTGTCAACTATGTTTACGCGGCACAGTCTGTGCCCGCTTTACAAAGTATAAAACGTATACAAACGACGCTCAATAGCAGCCATCAACGTGTTATTCAAGAAATACTGAACCAGCGTGTTCAAGATTTGCGAAGCAAGAAAGTCAATAATGGTGCCGTGCTGGTTGTCGAGCATCAAACCAATGAAATTTTAGCTTGGGTGAATGTCGGCCCCCCATCGCTTGACAAACCAGGCAGTTTGATTGATGCCGTGATCACACCGCGCCAACCGGGCTCAACGCTGAAACCGTTTTTATATGCCTTAGCATTGGAAAAAGGTTGGACAGCGGCCAGCTTGATTGAGGATACGCCTTTAGCAGAGGCCGTAGGAACGGGCATGCACAGCTTTCGTAATTACAGTCGCAATTACTATGGGCCACTGCGTTTACGCAATGCTTTAGGTAACTCATTGAATATTCCCGCTATTCGCACCATTCAATTTGTCGGTACCCAAGCCTTTTTGCAGCGTTTACGCCAATTAGCGTTTAAAAGTTTAACGGCCCATCCAGATTACTACGGAGAGGGCCTCGCCTTGGGCAATGGCGGAGTCACGCTATTAGAATTAGTACAAGCTTATGCCACATTAGCCAATCAAGGGCGTTTTAGGCCTCTCAAAGTGTTACACAACGCCCCCCCCTCTCATTCCGTTAAAGTCTTCACACCAGAAATCAGTTCTATCATCGCCGACATTTTATCTGATTCAGATGCCCGTCGTTTAGAATTTGGGCGCGGCGCGTTATTACGCTTTCCGATTCAAACAGCCGTCAAAACGGGTACCTCAAATGATTATAGAGATGCTTGGGCAGTTGGCTTCAATCACCGTTACACCGTTGGAGTTTGGCTAGGCAATTTAGATCAACAACCGATGTCGCGGGTTTCGGGTGCCGCCGGCCCCGCCTTAGTACTGCGAGCTATTTTTGCCGAATTAAACCGTTATGAAGAGACGCAACCGTTGTACATCAGTCCCCAATTAGTCAAAGTCGAAATTTGTCGCAGCACTGGACAACGCGCCACCTCTGACTGCCCCAGCCGAATTGAATGGTTTGTGCCAGGTAGCGAACCACCACTAAACGGCCCTGTTGTGACAATTGCTGAAAAACGCCCCACTCGCTTACGTTTAAAGCAACCGACTCCCGGTTTACAACTGGCTATGGATCCGCGAATACCAGACGAATATGAAGCGTTTATGTTGAAATTGTCAGAGATATCGTTACCTGTTGAATCGGTAGAGTGGTTAGTTGATGGAGATGTCATCGGCACCACATCAGTGCATCAATATTCATGGCCTCTGAGCCCAGGAACGCACATTGCACAAGCTAGGATTTGGATTACGGATGCTGATCAACCTTTGGCGACTCCTTTGGTTCGGTTTTATGTGAAATGACGTTTTCTACATTTACTGCCCTAGTACAGCTTCTTTCCGGTATAAACGGATTAGTTCATTGGTTGCATTGAGTCAATCCTTTACTTTACATTAGTACTTTGGCTCATGGGAATGAACGGATTAGTTCATTGGTTGCATTGGATCAATCCGTTGATTCCGCAAATCCGTTGTACTAAGGTGATAAGTAATTCACACCATCAAAATTTGAATAATAAAAAAATATAGAAGCCGCTTTTATTCAAACGCTTACAACCGTTTTTAATAACAACGAAAATTACATAGTAACCTATTGATTTTAAATAATAACTGATAACTGATAACTGATAACTGATAAAGGAGTCTATTAATACGATGTCATCAAGTCATATTCCTGATTATAAATCGAGTTATAATCAACACATCAAAAACTTGCTTAACGCTTATGAGCGAGATCAAGCAATGAGTCTAGCGGTAGGTGGCGAATTTGAAGCTTTTGGATTATTGGAATTTTACCTACTACTTGATTGCAAACTGGAAAAGAAGCATTCTGTGATTGACATAGGCTGCGGTAGTGGACGCTTAGCGGTTCAATTAGCCCCTTTTCTTGAAGGGCAATATACTGGCATTGATGTTGTTCCAGAATTGGTTGATTACGCCAAGGAAATCTGTCGTCGTGAGGATTGGCATTTTGCCATTGCACAAGGTTTAACCATTCCAGAACCGGATAATTCAGCGGATTTCGTGTGCTTCTTTTCTGTCTTGACTCATTTACTACATGAAGAAAGCTATCAATATTTGGAAGAGGCCAAAAGAGTTCTGAAACCGGGAGGCCGTATCGTTTTCTCGTTTTTGGAATTTGCGATTCCTTCACACTGGGCCCTCTTTTCAGGTACGATAAAAGACACGACTCCAAACAAGGTATTAACACAGTTTTTAAGTCGTGATGCGATAGAAGTTTGGGCACAGCACTTGGAATTAAAGATTGCCGCAATCTATGACGGAGACAAACCACATATTCCATTACCTCAACCGGTTAAATTGGATAATGGCACTGAAATAACTGAACTCGGTTGCTTTGGGCAATCCGTTTGTATCTTAGTGAATCAGGGCCAAACCTGACAGGTTTTTTAAACCTGTCAGGTTTTAACAACGACTAAACCTGACAGGTTTTAACTACGGCCAAACCTGACAGGTTTTTTAAACCTGTCAGGTTTTAACAACGACTAAACCTGACAGGTTTTAACTACGGCCAAACCTGACAGGTTTTTTAAACCTGTCAGGTTTTAATAACGACTACAACGAAATTGGATAAAAATTACAATGCAATTAATTGTTTTAGGCATGCATCGTTCTGGCACTTCAGTGGTGGCACGGTTATTAAATATGATGGGCGCTTATTTTGCCCCTGAAAAAGAAATTGTGCCGCCTACCACTGCCAATCCCAAAGGTTATTGGGAACGATGGGATATTCTCTGGTTACAAGAGGATTTGTTAAAAAAAGGTTTAGGCATCACTTGGGATAATATCAATCAGTTTAAAACCAGCGATATTACGCCGGAAATTCAGGCAGAATTTGAACCCAAAGCACGCGAAATCGTTTTAGGTTTAGATGCCCAACGGCCTTGGATGATAAAAGATCCCCGTTTTTGTCTGTTACTCCCCTTTTGGCGGCCCTTACTTGAAATTCCAGTTTGTCTTTATGTCCATCGCAGCCCTATCCAAGTGGCGCAATCCTTAAAAACACGCGAAGACTTTTCCATGATGTTAGGTGTCGCTTTATGGGAAAAATACACTTTACAAGGCTTAGCCAATACGGCAGATATGCCCAGAATCTTGGTTTCTCACGAAGAATTGATGAGCAATCCAATAGCGGCCGTCAAAAAATTACATCAAGATTTAATGGATTGCGAAGTTCAAGGCTTACGTTTGCCTTCAGATAAAGAAATACGGGCCTTTATTGAGCCCAAATATTTTCATGAACACGGCGATACAGGCCTCCAGAATGCTTATATCAATCACCAACAAGCGATTTTATTTGAAGCTTTTGAAAATGGAAGTGTTTTCCAATTAGAACCTTTGCCAACGCTGTCTGAAGGAGCCGCCGAGATTTTACAGGCCTATCAAGAACGGCTTGAGGCAGAACAAGATACATCAAAATTACAAGAAACACTTGAGACGCGCGAGCAAGAGATTACTGAACGCGACATTGAAATCGCTAAAGGGCATGAAGAGATTGATATCCGTGATAATAAAATCGCTCACCGTGATGCTGAAATCGTTAAGCGTGATGGCGAAATCAATCGGCGTGTTCAAGAAATTGCCAGTCTCAAACAGGCATTGGAAACGCAAAAAACACTCAACGCGAAAGCTCAAAGTCAAATTGCCAGTTATCGAAACCAAGTGTTAGTGGCTGAAAATCAGGCTATCAGATTGCAACAAGACATCGCAGAACGTCAAAATCAACAACTGGCTTTAGAAACGGATTTAACAGAAACCCAAAACGTGCTGACTGAACAAGAACAAACCCTTTCAGCATTGTTCACAAAAACCCAAGATAAACAGCATCATATCAATAAACTGTTGCAATGGATTAGCGCATTAAATGAAGATATCACTGCCATATTTAATTCGTTGACGTGGCGATCTGGCAATGTCATCACTCAAATCATCTTGAAACTGATGTTCAGAAAAGCGGGGCAAACAGCACAAGATCACCTGAAAAATATTCTGGCAGAGATTGCCGCATGGCAATCACAGATTGATACAACCAACGATGATCAGTCCATGCCGACTGCCAGCGTTATGCCTTCTGTGACTCAAACTAAACTGACTCAAACTAAACAGGTAGTGGTGACGAAAGCCAAAGCACCGGCTAAGGCGCTTTTACAACAGAATCCAAGGGATTATCCGCGCTGGATTCAAAACTACGATACGTTAAACCCTAAAATGGTTAAGCGTATGCAACAACGCATCAAAACTTGGGATGTTCAACCCGTTATTTCTATTGTGATGCCGACTTACAATACGGCAGAAAAATGGCTACGAGAAGCGATTGAATCTGTCCAAGAACAAATTTATCCCAATTGGGAATTGTGTATTGCCGACGATGCTTCCAGCCAACCGCATGTCCACCGTATTTTAGAAGAGTATGCCAAAGCGGATAAACGTATCAAAATCATCTTGAGAAGTGAAAATGGGCATATCTCAGCCGCTTCTAATACGGCCCTTGATGAGGTGACGGGCGAATTGATCACTTTTTTAGATCATGATGATAGGTTAGCCAAGCACGCGCTGTTTTGGGTAGTCAAAGATATTCTGGCTCATCCAGAGGCTATGCTCTGGTATTCGGATGAAGACAAAATCAATGAAAAAGGGGAACGTTACGATCCTTATTTTAAATCCGATTGGAATCCCGATTTATTTTTATCCTATAACCTCATTAACCATCTTGCCGTTTATCGTACTGCTTTAATACAAGAGATAGCGGGATTTCGAGAAGGCTATGAAGGGGCACAGGATTATGATTTAGCGTTGCGCGTCATTGAGCAAATCGAGGCTTCTCAAATTCGTCATATTCCGCGCATACTCTACCATTGGCGAGCGGTGAGTGGCAGCACTGCCACACGGCAAGATGAAAAACCTTATGCGCTGACTGCGGCACAGAAAGCCATCAGCGAACATTTGGAACGGCGCGATATTGAGGCCCGTGTCACCGAAGCGCCTAATGTGCCAGGAGCGATACGAGTTCAATATGCCTTACCGGCGGCTTTGCCGCTCGTCAGTTTGATTATACCGACTCGCAATGGTGTAGACTTTTTAAGTCGTTGTGTTGAAAGCATTTTAGAGAAAACGGATTATCAAAACTTTGAAATTGTGATCGTGAACAACGAGAGCGACGATCCGGCTACTTTAGCCTACATGACACAACTTGAGGAAACTGAAAAGGCGCGTATTATTGATTATCCGCATCCTTTCAACTATGCTGAAATCAACAATATGGCCGTTGAACAGGCTGAAGGTGAACTGATTGGCTTGCTCAATAACGATCTCGAAATCATTAGCCCAGACTGGTTAACCGAAATGGTGAGTCATGCTTTGCGCCCAGAAATCGGCGCGGTGGGTGCAAGACTGTGGTATCCAAATGAAATCTTACAACACGGTGGAGTCATATTAGGCATTGGCAGTGTTGCCGGCCATTCTCACAAATATCTTCAGCGTCATCAATTTGGTTATTTTAGTCGGGCTTGTTTGATTCAGAATTTTTCTGCTGTCACAGCGGCTTGCTTAGTGATGCGTAAACAAAACTTTTTGGCTGTTGGTGGCTTAGATGCAGAACATCTTGGCATTGCCTTTAATGATGTTGATTTCTGTTTAAAGATCAAAGCATTAGGATTACGGATAGTCTGGACACCTTATGCGGAATTATACCACCATGAATCGGTCAGTCGAGGCCATGAGAATACGCCTGAAAAGCAAGCCCGTTTTCAAAAAGAATGTGACTACATGAAAAGTCGTTGGGGCAATATATTAGTGAATGATCCGGCTTATAGCCCCAATTTGACTTTAGAAACGGAAGACTTTGCGTATGCTTGGCCACCTAGAGTGCCATCAATAATTTAAAAATGTAGGGTGGGTAACGGGTTTTTGTTGCCCACCATTAAAATCTATTAATTAAAATAGGGGTAACGGGTTTTTGTTGCCCACCACTGTGTAACGGGTTTTTGTGGCCCACCATTGTCAATCAATGTAGGGTGGGTAACGTGTTTTTGTTGCCCACCATTTAATTTAAACTAAACGCAAAATGACATAAGGAAACAAAATGTCTGCTAATCTGAATCATCGGCAGGCCGGTTATAATCTGCTGACGGGCCAAGGTTTAGAAATAGGGGCCTTTCATCAACCTGCCACCATTCCCGCACACTGCTCAATTGAATATTGTGATGCTCAATCTAAGGCAGAAGCCAGTCGCGCGTTTCCAGAATTAAATAGCGATGATCTGGTAGACGTTGAGCATATTTGCGATTTGGATAAACAAGGCTTGTCCATTTTTGAAGCTGAGCGTTTTGACTTTGTGATACTCAACCATGTCATTGAACATGTCGCGAATCCCATCAAAGTCATCGAAGAATTATTTCGGATCACCAAGGCAGGTGGACATCTTATTATTTCTGCCCCAGATAAGCAGTTTACTTTTGACAAAAACCGTGCATTAACGACTTTTGATCATCTGAAAGCGGAATATGATCATCAGATCACAGAAGTCACAGATGAACACTATATTGATTTTTTGCAAGGTGTGCATCCTGATCTCTTCGAGATAGTGAAAGACAAGCCCCAACAGTTGCAAGTGCATATCAACAATGTCAAAAAACGGCGGGAACACGCTCATGTCTGGGATTCACAAACGTTCAGTGAATTTATGCACAATACACTGGCACTCTTACAATTAAAAGCAACTTGTCTCTTTGTCAGTCTTGGAAACGACAATCAAATAGAATATTTTTCTGTTTGGCAAAAAGAGTGCGAAGCGTCATAAACTAATTAATATGAATATACTCGATCAATACGTTAAAACGGGCCCAAACCCTCAAAATGCCCTTGATATTTTTAAGGGAGAATGGTCTTCAAAATGGCCAGCGCCATACGACGACTCAACGGGTAAAAGTGCGCTTTTTGAAGATGGCAGAATTATCTGGGCTGAAGAACAATTGGGCGGATTTAAAGATTGTAATATCCTTGAACTTGGGCCCCTTGAAGGGGGCATACCTACATGCTTGAAAACAGGGGGGCCCGTTCAATTTTCGCCATTGAAGCCAACACGCGGGCCTATCTCAAGTGTTTGATTACTAAGGAAATCATGAATCTGAAACGCGCCAGTTTTCAGCTAGGTGATTTTATCAGTTATCTCAAACAAACGCAGGAGAGTTATGATGTGTGTATCGCCAGCGGCGTACTCTACCACATGCAAAACCCGGCAGAACTCATCCACCTGATTTCACAAGTCAGTCAGAAAGTGATGATTTGGACACACTATTACGATCAAGACGTGATTCAAAAAAATCCCAATCTCCCCAAAAACAAGTTTTCTGATACTGCTGAAACAGCGGAGTATCAAGGCTTTAAACATGCTTTATATCGACACAATTACCAAGCGGCCCTAGAATGGTCAGGTTTTTGTGGCGGCGGTGACGAGTTTAGTATGTGGATGCCAAAACAAGACATTTTGTCATGCCTCAAGCATTTTGGTTTTAACGAATTAAAAACTGCATTTGACGCGCCCAATCATCCTAATGGGCCAAGCTTTTGTATAGCAGGTTCTCAGCCGTAAAGACTGTCTTTTCTCGTTTTATTGAAAACATTAACCCACTGAACAATTTCCTGTTTTTGGAAAGGTAGTGCAAGGGTGATGGTGTCATTCTTGAAATTGACATCCGTAGGGGCGAACCTGCGTGTTCGCCTTTTAGGTGTGAAATTATTTTGCTATGGCGTAACATCATCACTCGACTACCCTTTGAAAAAAGGGAAAGGAGGAACTTTTAAATTGGAACAAAAATCTTTAATGAGTGAAAGCGTCATTATACATTTAGCGATCTTGAGTTTACTTTGGTTATCATTACTATACTTCGGCACACAGACTGCAAGTACACAACTTGATGCCTCTTGGACTCAAGCCTTGGGTTACGCTTTTAAACATCATTATCAAGCCGGGGTAGATTATATCTATACCTACGGGCCTTTGGGCTATTTTTATCATGCTTTTTCAAGCTATGATACTGATTTATTTTATTATTTCATAGCTTGGCACATTATCGCAGGCTTTGTTTTATCAGCCTTTTTTCTGGCAATTTCTTCTAAGATTGATGGAAAAATAGACAAATTTATTTATTTTTCCTTGCTGATATTTGTCATTTCTTCTTTTCCACCCGAAGCACCCTATTTTTTAGGCATTACGGCCGTTGTTATTTTGGCGATCACGATGCTATCAGGCATCAAACAGCTTAGCCAAATGACCCTTTTTTTAATAATGCTGTTGTTTTTAGCGGTGGTTTCCCTCACAAAATTTAGCAATTTTGTTTTAGTTGGTGTAGGTATTGTTGCCATAACGGTCATGGCTTGGCATATTTATTCAATCAGTCGAGCTATCACTATTCCAGTGGTTTTCGCCATTTTTCTCATCATCACATGGCTAATCAGTGGACAGTTTCTCAGCAATCTACCTCTCTTTATTGTCAACTCACTTGACATTGCGAGTGGTTATAGTGAAGCGATGTCGCTCCAGTTTACGCCTACCGAGATTAAATTAGCCCTAGCTTGTTTCGGTATAATGACATTGATGATTATCATCGGCAATTTTACAAAGCCTTGGAAACTTGAAAGCTTGGTCATTGCGGGCGTGGTCATGCTTGCCCTGTTTTTAGCGTGGAAATCGGGCTTTGTTCGGCAAGGTCTTCATGAACGTCTTTTCTTCACATTTGCCCTGATAGTGCCGTTCTTTCTGGACTATAACAGAAAGATGAATGTGGGGTTACTTTTGATATACCGTGTTTTGCGTTATTTGGCTATTTTTACCGCACTGATTGGCTTATTTGTGGTTGTTGGAACGCATCTTAACTTTCATCCTCACAATTTCCTATCACATTGGAACAGTAGAATTGTCCAAAACATAACGACATTGGCTCATTTACCCCAATTTCAAGCAGGAATGGATAAAGAACTTGTCAGGCTCAAACAGCAATACGATTTGCCCAAAATACGTGCTCAAGTGGGGCAATCTACGGTTGATATTTTTTCTTGGGAACAAGGTATCGTCTTTCTAAATGAACTGAATTGGCATCCTCGCCCCATTTTCCAGAGTTATGTTGCTTACACGCCATCACTCATCACTATCAATGGTGAGTTTTATGGGAGTGAACAAGCGCCTCAGTTCGTTCTTTTTAAATTGCAAGCTATCGATCTGCAATTTCCGCTTCTGAATGACAATGAGGCACTGAAAATCCTGTTCCGCGATTATCAACCCGTGTTGAGCGAAAAAGGGTACTTGTTGCTCAAGCGTTCTCCGCGTGGACAAGGTGTTGTTTCTGATGGAAAAAATCTGTTGACACAAGAGATGAAAATAGGTGAACAAGTTGATATTCGTCCTTGGAGTCATAAACCACTTCTGTTGAGTTTAGATATCCGCAAGTCTTTTTTGGGCAGGTTGTATTCACTCCTCTATAGATTCCCAGAAATCTATCTGGAAATCGGTACGACAGAGGGTAGGAAAATGTCATATCGGATTATTCCTAAAATGACGAAATCAGGTTTTGTGATAAATCCATTGATTTTAACTCAGGCTGATATGAAAAAATGGTATAAGAATCAACCACTGAAACAGGTTGCCACTTTACGTGTTGTGATCAAACCAGATTGGTTGCAATATCTTTTTAAAAACACCATTGAGTTCAGTGTAAGCGAATTTGAAGTCACGCCCTATCCAATAGATGAGCGCGTTAAACAAGAAATTTAATTCTTCCTTGATGGGCGTGTTGAATACAGAAATATCCTCTGTGAACGCTATTCGATGTTCAAGTTTTTGCGTGCAAAAACTTGAACATCGAATGTCAGTAGATCGAAAACCTTTTTAATGATCTTGTAGGGTGAGTAAGCGGCCCGTAAAAAATTCGTTTTTTCCATCTTCAATTTCACCAGCTTGCCCACCATTTAAGGGCATAAAAACATCAATATTTAATAAGTTTTTTATAGGGCAATCTTGGCCATCACAAAATAAATTTGGCACATCGCAAAATAACATGCATTCCAAGTTAACCGCAAAATAACATGCATTCCAAGTTAACCGCAAAATAAATTGTGTCAAAGGGCACGCAAAAACTTGAACCGAAGTACATCAAATTTCAAAAAACTAAATAGACGAGCATCAGGGCAACCACAAGGGATTGCCCTACATATATTATGAGAAAACAAGATAAAATCATCCTGACTGGGGCGGCCGGTTTAGTTGGACAAAACTTGATTGTGCAACTTAAAGAAAAAGGTTATCGTCATTTGGTGGCGATTGATAAACAGGCCTATAATTTAAATGTCATTAAACAATTACATCCTGATGTGGAAACGATTTTAGCTGATCTCGCCGAAGGGGGGGATTGGCAAAATGCGTTTGCAGATGCGGCTTGTGTGGTGATGCTTCAAGCACAAATTACGGGTAAAAAGGCGATTTTGTTTGTCCGTAATAATGTTGAGTCAACAGCCTATATTTTAGAGGCGGCGCGTTTGCACAAGGTGCCTTATATCGTCCATATTAGCTCTTCGGTAGTCAATTCTGTGGCGGATGATGATTACACGCGGACTAAAAAACAACAGGAGGAAATGGTTGTTTCCAGTGGTATTCAACATTGTGTTTTGCGTCCAACGCTCATGTTTGGTTGGTTTGATCCCAAACATTTGGGTTGGTTATCGCGTTTTATGGCCTGGGTGCCGGTGTTTCCTATTCCTGGAAATGGTCGTTATATGCGGCAACCGTTGTATAACAAGGATTTTTGTTTGATGATTATTCATTGTATCGAAAATCAACAGGATGGTGCGGTTTATGATGTCGTGGGTCACGAACAAGTCGATTATATCGATATCATCCGAACAATCAAAAAAGTTAAACAATTGAAAACATTGATTATTCACATTCCTTATTGGCTGTTTTACGCGCTGTTGAAGCTCTATGCTGTCTTCAGTCGCAAACCGCCTTTTACGGCCGATCAATTGAAGGCCCTGACGGCTGGTGATCAGTTTACTGGCGTGAATACCGATGAGGTATTTGGTGTCACTCAAACCCCCTTTGAAGAGGCTATCCGGGAAACGTTTTGTGATGAGCGGTATAGTCAAATTGTGTTAAAACGGTAGTTTATAAGATGCCAAGTCATTCTATTGATAGATGAAGTCATGTCGTTGTTGAGGAAAGGGAGGGTATTATACATTTATTCCGTTTAGATAACGAAGTCATTTTCAAAAAAGCCTTTACTGATAAATTCGTGTTTACCCAGTTTGTTAAAGACTCGATATTCTAGTTTTTTTGAACGCACTGATTTATAAAGCTTTTTAGAATAAAAGGACAAAGTGTATTCATTTTCTTGACTCAAACACTTCATTTTATAGGCCTATCCACAACAAAGCTTAAAACACCCGTTTTTACTCAAAAAACAAGAACATCAAGTAAAGATGTAATTGGTATTGATATATACTTTAAACGTTCAAGTTTTCGGATTTTTGAATGAAAGGGGCAACCACAAGGGTTGCCCCCTACGAACGGATTGTAGGGGCAACCCTTGTGGTTGCCCAATACCGGTAATCTGAATGTCTAAAGTATAAAAGGCGGATAAAATTGAAACGGATAAACGTTTTAAGCCTAAAATCGCTTATACAGAGTACTTACACACTTTTTGGATTTTTACCATAACTCAATGAAATTCAAAAAATGGACACTTCTTCAAGAAAACGCTCTTGGATTCTTGGGTATTTATTTCAGATATAAATATTGCGTTTTTAACTCATTGATTATAGTTATATTGATTGTTATTACGACATTTTTGCCGAATCTATCGATTCAAAAGTGATAGTGTCAATTCAGATATCAATTACGATTACTAATTTTGACCGCTTTTTGCATTACCATAATATGGCTATTGCTGAATGACAACGTACGGAGGTGACAAATCGTCGCTGTGTTCATAAAGCATTATACTCAATGATTTAATAAATCACATTGAATTAAAATAGCCCCTAATGTGTGTCAAGAAATTTGAAATGATTACCATGTTTAACAGCAAAGTAGAAATTGATAATGGTAGCACAGGTAGCTCTCATTTACCTATCCTTCTCTTATGTTTAATGATTTTAATATATCGTGAACCGGATGGTTTTTTTAATCCACAATTTTGGGCAGAGGATGGCTCGCTCTTTTTTAAACAAAATCTGACTCTTAGCATATCTGCTATTTGGCAACCTTATGTCGGTTATCTTCTTATAATACCTCGGTTGGTTGCCTATTTCAGTGGTTTTTTTCCGGTATCGTGGGTTCCAGCACTCTATAATCTTGGCTTTATTATCCTCACACTGTTTGTCATCAATTATTTATTAAGCTCAAGAATACATTTACCTTTTAAACCATTCTTAGCGATTACTATTGTATTTTTACCCTATAATGGTGAGATTTTGATGTCCCTTACCAACGTACAATGGATTCTTGCTATTGTTCTTATTTTATTTATCATTCAAGATAAACCAAATACGACACGTCAACTGTTATTAGATACAGCTACAATAATAGCTATTGGTTTAACAGGCCCCTTTATTGTTCTGTTTTTACCCCTGTTTCTCTTCCGCATAATTTATATTTGTAGAAGTTATTACAGCCTTCACCTTTTATCTGTGGCTTTTTTGCTCAGTCTAATACAAGGGTATTTTATCTGGCAAGCTAGTAAACCGGTTAGTAGTGGTGAGTTAGCTCATAGTTTAGAGGCATTAGAACAGGTGTTAGCTATGCGTTTTTCAGGAACGCTTTTTTTTGGGGACTACATTTCGCTCGCTCTTAACTCCCATCTGTTAGCTGGGATGACAATAATACTCTTTGCTGGGTTACTGACATTTGCAATTTTAGAAACTCGTCAGAAACGATTGCCAATATTTGTGTTTTTGTTAGGCGGATGCATAATTACACTCGCCTGTTTTTACAAGTTTAGGTATAACTTGCATGTTCTTGTACCCTTTAACAATGGATACCGTTATTTTTACATTCCACATCTTTTAATTGTTTGGTCTCTCATAGTGTGTTTTGACTCAAAGGGAATTAGTAAGTTTATATCAGCTTTATTATTGTTGATGGTTTCAGTTTCACTTTCTAGTTTTAGTCATTTCCAAGTGGCTCCTTTAACGGATTACCATTGGGAAAAATACAGCAAACAGATTGAGCGAGAAAAGGATATAAAAATTCCAATTAATCCAGACGGTTGGTTCTTAAAAATTAAAAATTCACCCCAAAAATAACGGTTTTATTGCCTGACGTGATATATGTAAAAATCTGATTTTTTCGAGTCCAACACTTTGGCTTTCGATTTCTTGGGATCCAAAAGCTAAAAGTGAAAAAGCGAACTTGAATGCATCACATCAGTTATTGCTCTTAACATTCGTTCGGTATCGGGCAACCTTTCTCTTCCATTTCAAGATAAGGGGCTGCCCATTATTGTCAAACCAAAATCGTAATCGAACGCTATATTCAATTTTGTTATAAACTTAACTTTTATAATGAGGATGGTGGACAATAATATAAAAGGATGAAAGCCTACTCTGGTAAAAGTTTAAATTATGTTCGTTTATATAGAGGTTCAGAAAAATAAGTTCACACCAGGGGGGCGAACACGCAGGTTAGCCCCTACGGGCGTGATGTAGGGGCATACCTACGTGTCTGCCCTTTGTGAAATTATTTATCTGAAGGGGGCTTTGAAAATCGTGCCATGCTTTTCAGGCAAAAGTTTTGCGCGCAAAACTTTTGCCTGAAAATCAGTTTATAAGTTTCCCCAGTTGCCCTTTTTTTGTATCATTATGATATATAACATGACACCTTGTATGGTTATTAGAAAAAACGACTGGCTAGAGGAAAATTATTAAATTTTAAAATTTTTCAAGTCTCTATTTCTTATAACTCTGATTGTTTTCTAGTATTGATGCTTTATTTTTGACTTTTCATTTTATTGCCTTTTAAAAACAGGCTCAAACATTCTTTAATACGGGTGCTCTTCGCTAAAAGCATCACAAAAAATAGCCTGGAAAACCTTGCATGGCGGCTTATACTTCATATGGGCACTCTATGGTGGAATAATACTATTGGAAACTCAATCCATGCTCATAACGGTTTTCAAGTCTGAAATAGACTTGTAAAAAAATTTTATAGATTATACCCTCTTTTTTTGTCTAGTCAACATTTTTTAATTATTTTTTTGAATAATTGAAGTATTGAACAAAACTATAAAACTGAACAACGGCTGTTCATGCCAGTTTTGAGTTTTACTGGTATTAAAACTATAGCATAGGAAAAGGTATGGCTAAAAAAGCTAAGAAAATCGCTGTCATCGGTTCTGGGCCCATGGGTTTAGCGTGTGCTTATGAATTGTTAAAAAATCATCATCATGTTGATGTGTATGAAAAAGATGATCGTCTGGGTGGCATGTCTGCTTGTTTTGACTTTGATGGCTTGACGATTGAACGTTATTATCATTTTATTTGTCGCACTGATACGCCGCTATTTGACTTGCTCAAGGAGTTAAATCTGTTTAACCAACTGCGTTGGCAAGACACTAAAATGGGTTTTTTTTATAATGGAGTGTTGTATAAATGGGGAGATCCGATTCAATTACTGAAATTTCCTCAATTGGGTTTTATCGACAAATTGCGTTATGCTGTCCATGTGTTTTATACCAAAAGTATTCATAACTGGAATCGCTTAGATCAACAAAATGCCATTCCTTGGTTAAAAAAATGGATCGGTCATAAGGCTTACCAGATGCTTTGGGATTATTTGTTTGAACTGAAGTTTTATGAGCATAAAGCGCAGATTTCGGCCGCTTGGATTGGTACCCGGATTAAAAGAGTGGCTTTGTCGAGAAGAAACTTGTTTACAGAATACTTAGGTTATTTAGAGGGCGGTTCAGATACTTTACTGCGTGCTTTAGAAAAACATATCCTTGCCATGCAGGGGGATATTTATTTTAATACCAGTATTGAACGCATTCTGACTGTTCATGATCAAGTACAAGGTGTTGTGGTTAATGGCGAAAAACGCTTTTATGATGCGGTTGTCTCTACGATGCCCTTGCCTTATGTACCCAGCGTTGCGCCCGATTTGCCTCAAGAGATTATTGATAAAATCAAGGCCATTAAAAATTGCGGTGTTGTCTGTGCTATACTCAAATTGAGTTCTCCCTTGACAGAAAATTTTTGGTTGAATGTCAATGATCCTGATATGGCTATACCGGGGTTAATAGAATATACTAATCTTTATCCGATGCAAGACAGTATCGTCTATGTGCCTTTTTACATGCCCCATAACCATCCTAAATATACACTGGATGATACGTCATTTCTGAATGAAGTGTTTGGCTATTTGCATCGCATTAATCCAGAATTTTCTGAAAAATGGGTATTGGCAGCTCAGGTTTCGCGTTATGAGTTTGCACAACCCATATGTACACCTGATTTTTTTGAACAATTACCGCCCATGCAAACGCCCATTCAAGGTTTTGTGATGGCAGACACGTCGTACTATTATCCTGAAGATCGTTCTATTTCTGAAAGTGTTAAGATTGGTAAACGGTTAGCGGATTTAATTAATTGCTGATGTGGTGTGTTCGTCATTAATTCATCGCTTTTTTTTCAACATTCCAGGTTCAAGTTTTTGCGCGCAAAAACTTGAAGCCTTGCATAGAGTTCACAGAGTGCCACAGAGCATTAAATTGATAACAGATAACATGGATTTACAAAAAATTTACGCTACTCGTTTTATTGAGGAAGCGTTACCTGCTAAAAATGAAATTTGGAAAGTGATTTGTACTGACTTTTTCAGTCAATTTGTACCCAAAACGGCTACTGTTGTCGATATGGGCGCAGGTTATTGTGAATTTATCAATAATATTGACTGTGAGAGAAAAATTGCGATTGATTTAAATCCTGATGTGAAAAAATTTGCTCATCCTGATGTTGAAGTCATTAATGAATCGTGTCTGTCCATACAATCGTTAACCGATAACAGCGTCGATATTGTTTTTATGAGCAATTTTCTGGAACATCTTTTGAACAAACAACAGGTTTTTGAGACGTTGCAAGAATCTAAAAGAATTATCAATCATTCTGGTAAATTATTGATATTACAACCTAATATTCGGTTTTTGCCGAATCACTATTGGGATTTTTTTGATCATCATACGCCCTTAAGTGATAGAAGTTTGGTTGAAGCTTTGGAAACATTAGACATGAAGATTGTCAAATGCTATCCGCGTTTTTTGCCCTATACTACCAAAAGCAAACTGCCAAAAGGCCGTTTTTTTGTCAAACTCTATCTCCGCCTGCCTTGGCTATGGCCCCTCTTTGGAAAACAAGCTTTTATCGTTGCTGAAAAAAGGTAAATTTTAATGAAATTTTTTATATTGATTGGCCTCTACGTGCTACTCAATTCTTTTGCTCAACTTTTGATTAAAATGGGCACCTTAGAAATGAAAGAGGTTGCCAGTTTTTATGATTTGTTTAATCTCAAACTGATAGCGGGTATTGGGCTGTTTGGCATGAGCTTTTTGACTTGGATTGTTATCGTTTCTAAAAACAATTTGTCTTATGCGTTTCCTTTCGCAGTTGGCATGGGCTATATAGGGGTTATTCTCTTATCTATCTTGGTTTTAAAAGAAACAGCCACTTTTTTACAATTTGTCGGCATGAGTTTAATTTGGATGGGCATTATTTTAATGTCATTGCATGGTACTTAAGTAGGTACGCAAAAGTTTATTAACATTTTGTAGAAGGCTGGTGGGCTGCAAAAACACGCTACCCACCATTTCACGCTAAAGTTTCGCTCCGCGAAACTTTAGCGTGAAATACAGAAAATACAGAAAATGTTAAAAGATTTATGCGTACCTACTTAATACCGATGATTTTTTGAGTATTTTGCTGGAATTGAAAGGGCAATTTTGGTTGCCCTTTTTGAAATTCTAGTGAGCAACAGGATATTAAAAAAACGAAAATAGAACGCTGATTGTCATGATTTACACTGATTAATATTAATTAATTCAATATCTTAACGAAATACGACACTTTTTGAATTCTCTGAAATACCGATATCAAAATACAAGATATGATTATGATTCAGTACTTCAGTGCCTCTTTTGAACTGGGATGTTATGAATTATGGATAAAGTATACAATCCTCGCGTGTTCTACCTCAAGCTATTAGCTGTCGCTTTGATTATTTTTGGTGCAAGGCTTTGGGTGATTCACAACTTTGGCAACACTGTGCCTTATTGGGATCAATGGAATTCAGAAGCCGCTTTTCT
>QNEL01000039.1 GCA_003645185.1 Candidatus Parabeggiatoa sp. nov. 3 | reverse complement strand
AACAGATATTTTAGCGCAAAGGGCTCATCAAGTGGGATTGCCCCTACATGGCATTGCGTAGGGGCAATCCCTTGTGGTTGCCCCATTTCAAAATACACGAAAATTTATGCTTCAGTACTTACTAGAGCAAAATATGCATTCCCCGACTTTCGCGTGGGAACGCGAAAAAGCTTCCCACCTCCGTAATTGAAGTGGTGCTCATAAATAAAACGGTCACCTACCTGAATCTGCGTGATGGTTCCAGACAAGATATTTTCTTTTCAGATGAGGGTAAACGCATGGTTTATCATGGTCCTGATCATACCGTGACTACCTCTTATGAAATCCGTGATGACCAACTGTACGAACGGAGTGGGGATAAAGAGCACAGCATGAGCATCTATCGCCTTAGAGGAGAGTCTGGCTTTCACTATATTGCTTGCGACTCAGGCGACAATGGTTACTGCAACTGGGAAATCATTCGACATAGATAGGGGAACGACCTAAGATTACCTAAAGAATTAAGCACTGGGCGGGGTTTACTATCCCGTCCGCAACGTTTCAAGGTACTCGTTCTCAAACCAAGCTTCAATGATCCGTAGTCATGCAAATGTGGGTAATACGATAGAACGCTGATTCGGCTTCTTATGGCCTGATTTTTACGCTTGCGTGAAACGCTGATTTTTATTAAGTTTTAATCCGTTTTTAATCAGTGTTAATCATGAGCATCAGTCAAATCAATGTTCTATCTAATCTATATAACTTTCATCACCTAATGAGCAAGTGGAGTTTGCCCTCTTGCGAGGGCCCCGTCAAAGTTGAGATTAACTTTTTGATTGTTTGAGTGTTCATTTCGAAACGATACAGGAAAGCATAACATAAGTAACTGTTTTTTAAGATATTTTGTGAAATCATTTTCTCATATCGTTTGTAAATCAATAACTTATATCGGACTTTGACAAGGCCCTGGCCTGGGTGTTAAATCTGACGTGGTTTTGCGATTATTTTTCACCCTAGTACACTGTCAAACTTATAATGACGGGCTCCCAAAAAAAACCTGACAGGTTTTTAAAACCTGTCAGGTTTATCTCTACCTGTCAAAACAAGATTGACAGAGTACTCGTTTTGTTCCTGTATAAATCTAAATGATGAATTGTTAATTATTAATTATTTTTTCTTAAACCAAGTTTCTTCATTCAAGAAGCTTGGTTTTTTTTTGCTATAGCATTTTTCGATTTGCTTAAATACAAAAAAGGGCAACCACAAGCTGAGCTTAAATGGTGGGCAAGCGGGCAAAACGATTTTGAGTGTTCTTGAAATCAGGGCTGCTAAGCGATCCCACCCTACATTGATCTCAAATTCTCGAAAATAATTCACATGATATCTCAACGGCTATATACTCAAATAGTGTTTATGATGTTTTTGTCTGTTGCCGAGTGCCACCTTGCTTTGGCTAACAAAAACGCTTTGCCCCATTATGTGGGGCGAACAACCTGCATAGAATGCCATGCTGAACAAAATGCGCGGTGGGCAGGTTCCCATCATGATCTGGCGATGCAGGAAGTCACCGAGAAAACGGTATTGGGTGATTTTGATAATGCGAGCTTTAATTACTTTGGTACCCTTTCTCGTTTTTTCCAGCGTGAGGGCCTATTTTTGGTGCAGACGGATGGCCCCGATGGCAAATTGCACAATTACCCCATCAAATATACCTTCGGTGTCTACCCCCTTCAGCAATATCTGATTGAATTTTCAAACGGACGCTTGCAGGCACTCAGTATTGCGTGGGATACGCGGCCCAAAACAGAAGGCGGACAACGCTGGTTTCATCTCTATCCCCAAGAAAATATCACCCACGACGATGAACTGCACTGGACGGGGCGTAACCAAAACTGGAATGCCATCTGCGCGGAATGTCATTCCACTGATCTGAAAAAGCACTATGATTCAAAGACACAGCGTTTTTCGACGACTTTTTCCGAGATCGATGTTTCCTGTGAGGCCTGTCATGGGCCAGGTGCTGATCATCTCAAATGGGCTAAACGTGAACCAGGCTGGCAGACGCAAAAAAACAAAGGGCTAAGTTTGTTGTTGAACGAGCGTCAAAATGTGCAATGGCTTATTGATCCTAAAACGGCTAAACCCCGGCGCAGCCAACCCCGTCAATCATCAAAGGAGATTGAAATGTGTGCGCGTTGTCATGCGCGGCGTACCCTGATTTCGGAAGAGTATGAACACGGCAAGCCCTTAATGGATACCCATTTGCCACGATTACTTGAAGACAATTTGTATTATGCGGATGGGCAGATTCAGGATGAAGTCTATGTGTACGGTTCGTTTTTGCAAAGCAAAATGTACCAGGCCGGTGTCACTTGTAGCGATTGTCATGAACCGCATAGTGTGCAACTCAGATTGCCCAATCAGCAAGTCTGTTTCCAGTGCCATGCGGCAACACAGTATCAGACACCCAAGCATCATTTCCATCCATCAGAGTCAACGGGAGCTAACTGCATCGCCTGTCATATGCCTACGATGAACTATATGGTGGTTGATCCACGCCATGATCACAGTTTCCGGATGCCACGCCCTGATTTATCACAAGAATTGGGTACACCGAATGTGTGTAATGATTGTCACAACGCCCAATCCCCAGCGTGGGCCGCTGATAAACTCAAGGCATGGTATGGCAAACAACCGAGGGGATTTCAGAATTTTGCCAAAGCCCTGTCTGCGGCGCGAATCGGCAGTGCCGATGCCGAAACACGGTTACAACGATTGGCCAATGATGACAATGCGCCAGCGATTGTCCGGGCAACCGCACTGTCCGAATTGGCGAGTCATTTATCGGTCAACACTTTTCCGGTCGTTGAAAAAGGCTTGCAAGCTACCGATCCGCTAATACGCTTTGGTGCCCTTCAGGCACTTGAAGCCATCCCATTAGACTACCGCATTCCGCTATTTTCACCCTTATTGACTGATCCGGTTCGCAGTGTACGCATTGAAGCCGCACGTCTACTGGCCCCAGTACCCAGCAAACATTTAAGTCAGGCACAGCGTCAAGCCTTTAAAAAAGCGGCCCAAGAATATGTTGCCGCACAACGCGCCAATGCCGAACGCCCAGAAGCCCAATTGAATCTAGGCCTTTTTTACACCAGTCAGGGCAAGACTCAAAAAGCCAAAGCCGCCTACCAACATGCCATTAAGCTTGCGCCAGATTTTATGCCAGCTTATGTCAACCTCGCCGACTTCTACCGTCTTATCGGAAATGATGCCAAAGGCAAACAAGTTCTACGTCATGCCCTCCAACAAAACCCAAAAGCGGCTGATGTACATCACGCACTCGGATTGCTTCTGGTACGCCAGAAAAAATTATCTAAAGCGATCAAACACTTATCACGCGCCGCTTCAGAACGGCCTGAAAATGTGCGCTACAGTTACGTCTATGCCGTCGCCTTAAATGGCGCTGGGCAATCGGATAAAGCGATTGCTGTATTAGAACAATTACACACTGCCCATTCTGAAAACCGCGAGATTTTGGATGCCTTGATCACCTTTCACAGGGATATGGGCGATTTTAACGCCATGGTTTTATATATTAAAAAACGTCGTCAATTGGAAATCAAAGCGAGCGAACAGTAGTGTAGTCAGGTTTTTTAAAAAAAGCGTTAATCTGTGATTGCAACTTGAGTTTGCGATTATTTATAACGCAAGAGGCGCAAGAGACGCAATAGACGCTTCGATTTCGTTTGACACAGAGCATCTTTAGCGTCTTTAGCGTCTTTAGCGTCTTTAGCGCGTTTATTTCTTTTTTAATCGCAAGAAAACCGTTGCATTCGACATAAAACCCGCATGAAACTTCGGCTTCGCTAATGACGGGCCATTAATCAGCGTAAATCATGACAATCAGTATGTCACGCAAAAGTTTTTGCGCGCAAAAACTTTTGCGTGACATATCAGCGTTCTATCAAGTCATTAAGCTTTTTTTAAATTTAGAATAGTAACACTGATGACACTGATGACACTGATCTACGCAGATTAATAAATGTTAAAAGACTTATGTGTATCTACTTAAATGTAGTTTATTCAATCGGAAAACGCTATAATGCTTAGCCCCTAATAACTTGACGTGGAAATACTCATTATGATAATGAAATCTCCCAAAACGATCATGGCCATTTTGATGGCAACGACTTTAACGGTGACAATCGCCGGTTGTGATGATGATGATGATGACAATAGCGACAATCCCATTGAGTCTCCCATTGAGTCTTCCATTGAGTCTTCCATTGATTCTCCTATTCATTCTTATACGTTCAAGAGAAAGTTTGAAGTGGAAGGCCGTCAGGGTATCGCTACTGATGGAGACTTTTATTACGTCAGCGGCAGCACCGCGTTGTATAAGTACGACAAGGAGGGCACACTGCTACTGACAAATGATTCCCCCTTTGCCCATTTTGACAAGCCCGCTAATCATCTGGGTGATATCGACGTGTACAACGGTGAAATATACGCCGGTGGTGAAACTTTTGTCGATGGGCGTGGTACCAATATTCAGATCGCTATCTACAATGCAGAAACCTTGGCCTACGAACGCTCAATGGATTGGAATCCAGATTCTGGTCAAGTGGAAGTTTCCGGCTTGGCTGTGGATCGGGACAGAAAAACGGTTTGGATGACCGATTGGGTTAATGGGAGTTATATCTATCAATATGACTTGGAAAGTGGCGAATATGCCGGCAAATTGCATTTGCAACCGGTGCCTCAATATCAACAAGGCATTTTTTACTGGGAAGATTACCTCTATATCACGGCAGATGACGGCGATGCGGAAGATAATGAACATGATCATTGCTATCGCGTTAAAGTCGAACCATCATCGGTAACGGCAGAACAAGTGGTACTTGAGAAGACTTTTACCGAAGTTGAACGCACTGGCGAAATTGAAGGCTTGGCGGTTGATCCTAAAACGGGCGAATTTCTTGTCCATTTCAATCGAGGAAAGCGAGTCGTTCTTGGGATGCCACAAGGCTTTTATCCCGGCTATGACAGAGAAATTCACGAAATATACGTTTACGGGATGTCGAAAAATTGATGTGAGAGGGAAAGGGGAAATCTTCTGATTTTAAGGGTTAGGCCTGGGGTGTTAAATTTCATGTATTTTGATGACTTTTTTTTCACCCAAGATTTGTAGGGTGGGATCGCTTAGCGGTAATGAACTCAATAATAAACTCTTATCTCACCGCCCGCTTGCCCACCATCTCTCTTCAGGGAATAAAAATAGGGTGAAAAATAAACCAAGAAATGTGTTTATATTTAACACCCCAGGTTAGGCCTATCCCAAAAATCAATTATCCGTTTTTTTTGTAGGGTGGGTAACGGGTTTTTGTTGCCCACCATTCCTCTACCCATCTGTAACGAAGTGAAATGGTAGGCTCGGATAATATTGGGCATTGATCACCTGCTTTTTGTTCTGGCGCTTTTGCTTATCGTGCGCGAATGTGGACTCAACCCGTACCCGCCTACACGATCGGTTCAATAGCCGCTTTTTGGTTCATTGGACGGGTGGTGGCTTTTTTTTGACAGAAGGCTTTTGATGATTAAAAGAAAACGCTAAAGACGCTAAAGATGCTCGGTAAGCAATATTGCCTCGAAGCGTCTCTTGCGCCTTTTGCGTCTTTTGCGTTATTTTTTATTTTGAGTTGAAAAAGCTGAATAATGTCTTTACAATACGCGCCTTATTTTTAATTAACTTTAGGGCAACCACAAGGGATTGCCCCTACAAACCATTCAATACCCACATCAACCGAGTGTCTTCACTGTTAATTAACTCCTTTCTACAACCTTATTCTCTTATCGTGTATGCGGTTGATGCAGCCGATATCGAAACCGTTATGGTGAATGGAAAAATACTCATGGAAAATCGTCAACTGCTGATGAAGAAAAAGCGATGCAAGAGGTACGAGTGTTAGCTGAACAAATTAAAGCAACACCGTAAAAGGAGATTTTCTTGTAGGGTGGGTAAGCGGGCACCCCTTTCTCAAATCTTATCCCAAATCCAAACGCTTGCCCAATATTTCCCTCTCATTGTTAGAAAAAAGCTTTTAAAGATAATCATTTCAAATAGTTAGGCTTACGTACTTAGCGTCTTTGCGGCTTTGCGTGAGAAAATAATTAATCTAAGTAAGTCATTTTACCCACATTGCTAGATTTTCAAAAATGATAGAACGCTGATTTGACTGATTATCATGATTCGCGCAGATTTTTTTTAATCAGTGTTAATCATGATCATCTGCGTCATCTGTGTTCTATCAAAAATTTAAAATCATTCTCATTAGGTTTCCATCATATCTTGACTTTGCCTTTAATCCTTTGTTATAAGCCATTCTTGTCATTCCCTTTTACCTATTCTTCTCATTGGGGGCGCATTGTATTCACGCTCAATGGATTTGGCTCAGAATACGCGATATTTTCTGTCATTGGTGGGGAGGAAATGAAGCTTGCTATTGGAAATAAAAATAAACGCGCTTTGACGCTAAAGACGCGCTATAGATAAATCTGGCCTCGAAGCGTCTGTTGCGTTATTTAAATTGGCGCAGAGCGCATCATTTCTCGCTTCGTTCAAAATAACAAGGAGTTCGTTTAGTTTTCCCAATCTTCAAGCTTTAAATGAGGTACCTAGAAAATTCACGGGTATTATGGGTAACAAGGGTGGCATTCTGTGCCAAAGCAGTAGCAGCAATTAATAAATCGTTTGGGCCAATAATTTTACCCTTATTAGTTAGAAAAGCCCTTAGTTCACTATAAATTTCTGCTGCCTGATCGTCAAAGGGTAAACTCTGAAAATGTTGCACAAATCTCTTAACAGTGGCAAGCGCATGTTTAGGATTGCTACTACGATTGGCTCCAAAAAAAAGTTCGCCTTTTACGACTGAACAAATGGCAACTTTTTGAGGATTAAGCTTTGCTAGTTTAGTAGCAATGCTCGTATTTTTTCCTCGTAACAATTCGATACAAACATTAGCATCTAATAAATAATCACTCACAATAGTTCTTCCCTCTTTTCATAATCGCCTTCGGGTTCAATGTCTGGAAAATTGGGTAAACAACCCAAAAAATGGTCTAAAAAATCTGTGGGCCAAGGTTTTGGTTGAGTGATTTCTGCTGGGGCATTAAGTGGCAAAATAATAAATAATTTCTATGGTTTGATGACGAAGTGCTTCTGGAATTTTGTTCATCAAAGTATCAGAAGAAGTTTGGTGTATTTGCCGTAGTGCATTCATGATCTTTTCCTGAGAGTCATTTTTCTAATATCGAATAGAACGCAGATAATACTGATTGTCATGACGCCACGCTAAAGTTTCGCTTCGCTAAACTTTAGCGTGAACCGAAGGGAAGCTACGCTAAACGCTGATTTTTTTTAATCAATCAATCCAGATTTTAATCAGTGTTGATCATGACAATCATGAGAATCAGCGTTCTATCTTGTGCGTGTTAGTAAAGTTGCTGTCTAATAGCGGTTTCCAATTCTTGTGCTTCTTCGACTGACTTGAAACGCACGTAATGTAAACGAGGCCATCTTTTTTTGAGATAATCCATCCCTTGATAAGGATTGGTATTGGCTAAGATAACTAATGCACCTGTTTCATGTTGCGTTTCTGCACCCTTTGCACGGCTAAAATATAGCGTTTCCCGATTGAGTAAAGTACAGTTATACCCTGAAAATTGAACAGCAAAATAACATGCTTTCCCAAAAAACCGCAAAATAACATGCTTTCCCAAAAAACCGCAAAATAACATGCTTTCCCAAAAAACCGCAAAATAACATGCTTTCCCAAAAAACCGCAAAATAAATTTTGCACTCCAAGTCGTAAAATAAATTTGAACGAAAATAGCAAAATAAATTTTGCACTCCTAGTCGCAAAATAAATTTGAAACTAAAATAGCAAAATAAATTTTGCACTCCTAGTCGCAAAATAAATTTGAAACTAAAATAGCAAAGAAGCAAAATAAATTGGGTTTGAAAAGTGGGCCTTCAAAATTAATTGAATTAAAAGGGAATATCGGATAATTCAAAGGCTTGCGAATCTGTTTGCGAAGTGCAAAATGCGATGACACGATTGTCTACAATAACGTCTTTTGGACGCACTTGGCTTTTGAGAATCAAGCCTTCTAGGGTTTTACAGCGACTGAGGGCTACGTAAAGTTGTCCGTGGGCAAAAGTGCCCCAGCCTAAATCGACAATCACTTTATCAAATTGTTTGCCTTGGCTTTTGTGAATGGTGATTGCCCAAGCCAGTTTAAGCGGGTATTGGGTAAATGAGCCTGTGACATCCGTTGTCACGGTTTGCGTTTTTTCATCAAATTGATAATTCACTATTTCCCATTTCGCTTTTTTAACGGTGTAGCTGATTTTATCAGGCGTTTCGACTTGAATTTGATCGCGTTTGATTTTCTTAATGCGCCCTAAAGTACCATTTACCCAACGGCCTTCACTGTCGTTTTTGACGAACATGACTTGGGCCCCGTCTTTGAGAGATAAAGATAAATCGGTTGGGAATGTGCCTTTGTCAAATTTGCCCTTGATTTCGCCTTCAAATTGATGCTTTGGCGTGGATAATTTCTCTAAATGCGCCGTATTGATTTTTGAGGCTAATTGATTCGTTGTCGTTAAGGTGATGTAATATTCCTTGAGTTCTGATTCAAATTGCGGTTGATAACGCTGATTAATCTGCTGTATATCGCTGGTACTGGCTTGGTTGTTACGGATACTATTGAGCAAGTGAAGAAAATCTTGCTCTTTTTGACGATAAACCTTTGTTAATTCTACCAATTCCATCCGAAGCACCTCAAATATTTTGGCACTGAAAAAGAATGGACTTTGATAGGTTGTCGTAAATAACTTGGCTTCATCATCACTAGAAACGACTGGGGGAAGTTGAAATAAATCACCTATAAAAATCATTTGAGTCCCACCAAATGGCTTGCTAGGCTCTTTACCATTTAAGCGCATAAAACGATCAATGACATCCATCATGTCGGCTCGAACCATGGAGACTTCATCTATGATAATGGTGTCAATGGATTGATAAAGCTTGCGTCTTTTTTTGGAGCGCAATGGTTTGATTTCATCAAGATGAATGGCGCGAGGCGGTAGTCTAAAAAAGGAATGTAAGGTGGCACCGCCTACGTTGAGCGCTGCTACCCCTGTGGGAGCCAACACAACCACTTTTTTCTGGCTTTTTCGTTTAAAATGCGCCAGTAAGGTTGATTTGCCTGTGCCCGCTTTACCGGTGATAAAAAGACACTGGTTGGTTTGTTCCATTAATTCATACGCTTTGGCAAATTCTGGCGTGATTTCTAATGCGTTGGCATCGGCCGGTTTCGTTATGACGGGTTCAGGGGTTTGAATTAAAGCCTTCTCCCAACTTTGCACTGTCCATTCTGCAAGGGTTTGATCCAATCCTAAGTTATCACATAAACGTTGTGTTAAATGGGATAATAGTTGGCTGTGAGGGGTGTTTTTTGGGGGATGCAATAAATCAAAGGCGACTTTTTCAAAAAGGGCATTGACGAGCATAAAGACTTCGCGCTTATATTGATCAGGGCATTTTTCGCGTAGTCTTGTTTCAAAGTGCTTGGCATCATCACACAACTCTGTGCCATGATGGTTGATGAGATCATAAAGTATTTGTCTGGGTGTATCTGGCATGATTTAATTTTTTGGTTTGTTTTATAAACCTGACAGGTTTTAAAAACCTGTCAGGTTTTCGATTACTATAAACCTGTCAGGTTTTCGATTACTAAACCTGTCAGGTTTTCGATTACTAAACCTGACAGGTTTTAAAAACCTGTCAGGTTTTCGATTACTGATTATGTTAAATATCATTTTAGATAACGATATCGTTTTGGAATTATTATCTCATAAAAAAAACGATACCACACATTCTTTTATCCGCTTACAAAAATCACCTGTTCGCTTTTGGCTACCCTGCTGCTCGCTGTCTTTACTTGAAATGCAAATGCAGTCATTCAGTCATCAGCCCTTAACAACCTTATTAGACAAAAAGGTGCAATGGCTATCGTCTTTGGCAGCACATTGGCACGAAATCCCGGCAGATTGTCCAAATAAAATTCAAGCATTGATGAGTTTAGATGCGGCTACCTTGCCCGGTACAACGATTATTTGGACTAATCAACCCGATTTTACGTCGCTGCATCCTGATATCGAAGGCGGTGATCATGAATTTGTTTATGCGATGTTGGCACCCTATGAAACAGAACCGTCACTGATTGATTTGGAAAGTCAGCAATTGATTCTACGCCCGACGCTGGAAAAACACATTTTCAATGTGTTAAAGCATGGGCAATATATTGCCGGTGCTGAAGTGCAAGCCCTTGAAAACCAATTAGCAGACTTTGTTGGTGTTAAACATTGCATCAGTGTTGCCAGTGGCAGCTTTGCGATGCTCATTGCTTTAATGGCAGTCGATGTGAAAGCGGGGGATGAAGTCATTACTTCACCGTTTAATTTTGTTGCCGCAGCCGAGATGATTGCTTTACTGGGTGCCAAACCGGTGTTTGTAGATATAGAGCCAATCACTTACACGCTCAACCCCTCTTTGTTGAGATCGGCTATTACACGACAAACTAAAGCGATTATTGCCAGCAATTTATTTGGGCAATGTGCTGATTTTTATCCGATTAATAAAATTGCTAACCAATACCATTTACCTGTGATTGAAGAGGCGAGCCAAAGTTTTGGTGCAACTTACCATGATAAAAAATCCTGTACGCTGTCAGCAATCGGTTGTACCAGTTTTTATCCTTCCCAACCACTGGGCGCGTATGGCAATGCAGGTGCGTGTTTTACTGATGATGATGACTTAGCAAACTTAATGCGGCAATTGCGTGATCATGGACAAGATAAACGTTATCATCATCAAGTTATCGGCATAAATGGGCATTTAGATACCCTACAAGCCAGTTTATTGCTGGCTAAATTAGCCCGCTTTCCTAAAGAAATCGAAGATTGTGCCATTATTGCGGCTACTTACACTCGCTTATTGAAACAAGAAGAAGAAATCAAAATCCCATTTATTCCTTCTCACAATAGCTGTGTTTATAGTCAATACACGATTGAAGTTAATAACCGCGATGAGGTTCAACAACAATTACAACAACGCGGCATTCCGACGGTTGTGCATTATCCTGTGCCACTGAATTTACAACCCGTTTTTGCCTATCTGAATTATCCTGAAAACAGTTTCCAAGTTGCTAAAACGATAGCACAGCGCGTCTTGAGTTTACCTATGCATCCTTATTTGACTGAACCAATGCAGATTAAAATTGTTAATGCGCTTAAAAGTGTTTTGTAGAATTCAGAACAATCTGGGCTTGCGCGGGGTGGTTGCCCCGCGCAAGGGGCCTTTTGAAAGAAACGTCCAAAACTATTGCGAAGGAGTCTAAGCTATATCTTACGCCACACTTTCATCACATTAGACAAATTGTCCATTTTGGATAAAGCACGACTTAATTGATCTAGCGTGTTGACTTCTAATGTCAATACCATTTTTACACGATTATCGCTTTTATCTGTACTGGTTTGACTAGCAATAATGTTGATTTTTTCAACAGTGGTAATGGAACAAATATCGCGCAATAACCCAGGACGATCATAAGCACTGATTTCAATATCGACAGGATAGATCAAAGTTTGCTGTTTCTCGGAATGGCTCCATTGGACTTCAATCAGGCGTTTATTACCTTCATCTTGCCAGCGTAAAACATTGGGACAATCTCGGCGATGCACAACGACACCCCGCCCTTTTGTGATATAACCGATTATTGGATCATAAGGGACAGGATGACAACAACGAGCCATCTGACTCAGTAAACCACCGATCCCTTCGATATGAATACCGCCATTATCACCATTATCTGGGCGATTAGGAACTGCAACGATGGGAAGCACTTCTTGTTTTTTAGGCAAGACTTGTTCATTGAAGTGACTTGCAATTTGAGCCATTGTTGTATCGCCTTTACCTATTGAGGCTAACAAGTCGTCCACCGTTTTAAAACACAAGTTATGCGCTAATTGTTCAAAGTTGCAATCTTTTATATTGAGACGGCGTAATATCCGTTCTAATAAAGCACGCCCTTCAAGAATATGTTGTTGATTGTCCAGCTTTTTAAGCCATTGTCTGACTTTAGAACGAGCCCGTGAGGTTCTTAAGTAACCCGCCTGTGGAATCAGCCAATCTCGGCTAGGCTTTTCCTCTTTAGAACTCAAAATTTCAACCAAATCGCCACTTTTAAGTGTGTACGTCAAAGGGACAATGCGATTATTGATTTTGGCACCACGACAACAATGCCCTAGCTGAGTGTGAATAGAGTAAGCAAAATCAAGCGGTGTGGCACCTTGTTGTAAATCAATGACTTGCCCTTGTGGAGATAAGACATAAACACGGTCTTCAAAAATTTCTGACTTAAAACGATCAAGAAAATCGCCGAAATCAGCTTCTTCATCTTTCCATTGTAAAATTTTTCTCAACCAAGCAATTTTTTCTTCAAATCCCTTGTCATGTTGCGTGCCATCTTCTTTATAACGCCAATGGGCTGCAACGCCGAGTTCAGAATGATGATGCATGGCGTGAGTACGGATTTGTACTTCAAAAATTTTCAGTTCTGGCCCAATCACGGCCGTATGCAAGGATTGATAATTATTGCTTTTTGGGTTGGCAATATAATCATCAAATTCATTACGCAAGGGTTGCCATTTGTTATGAATAATACCCAAGGCCATGTAGCATTCAGTCACAGAATCGACGTGAACGCGCACGGCCCGCACATCAAAAATTTTTTCAAAATCCAGTTCTTTTCGAAGCATCTTGTGCCAAATGCTGTAAATATGCTTAGGGCGTCCAGAAACTTCGGCCTTAATACCCGCTTGTTTCAGAGCGTCAGACAAACTTGTCATGAGTTGCTGAATATAATTTTCTCTATCAACTCGACGTTCATCAAGCAATCGTGCCAGTTTTTTATACGTTTCTGGTTCCAAATAACGCAATGAGAGATCTTCTAGTTCCCATTTGATTTGCCAAATACCCAGCCGGTTAGCAAGGGGGGCAAACAGATCGAGCGTTTCACGGGCAATCCGCTGTCGTTTCTCATCGGGCTGATGGCGCAAAAGACGCATATTATCTAAACGATCTGCTAATTTGATCAGAACAACCCGCACATCTTCGGCCATCGCCAATAGCATTTTACGCAGCCTTTCAGGTTGATGTTTGGTATTCGTTTTATGCGAATGATCATTGAGTTCCTCAATCAATTTCATTTTAGCAACGCCATCAACCAAGCGCATAACAACAGGGTTAAAACGTTTTTGAATATCATCAAGCCTGATATGCTGATCAACAATCACATCATGCAAAATAGCCGCGACTAACACATCAGTATCCATGCCCAATTGTGCCAGTATGTCAGCTACCGCGACGAGATGAACAAGATAAGGCACACCTGCGTAAGTTTGGGACTGATGTATCTGTTCAGCCCAAGTACAAGCATCAATAATCGCTTGTTGGCAAGCCTCAGGACGATCTTGGGTAATGTGTGCCAGCCAAACTTCGAGGTTTGGCGTATCGCCTGTGCTAGAATTAAATAAGGAATTTGTGGTACTGATCATAAAGCTACACTACAAACCGTGGCAAAAAGAGAACATAATAAGGCGTCAATCATTGATACATTATGCCTTTATTTTATAGTCCTTTATTTTATAGTAAATAACTTTAAGCTCAGTTTGGGCTTGAGCGGATTTTCAGTTCTCATAATCCAAAATAACGGTACAGATGAAACCTACCGAGATTATAAGAACAGCTGCCAATCTTGGTAAGTTAAATCTTTCGTCATTAGCCCTATCATTTATTTTTTTTATTTGTTGATTTTCTATTTATTATTTGATTGAAAAACCCGTTAATCCAAACAAAAGCCAAACCAAAGCGTCAATCAAACATAATGAGTCAAAAAAGACTGAGAATCAAAAAGTACAAATAAATCAATACTTTACATCATAATCAAAGGGAATGATGGAGGCTATGCTATCATAATATGATATCCTCGCCAATAGCGAATTTGGAATTATCTACTACTGCAAAAACACCAACGATTTTTTATAACAAATGGATAAGCGTTAAAGGCTAAAACAGCTATACGCTTGAAACTGTCCCAAATTTGCGAATTGCGAATCGCCTTTTTTGCATTGAGAATCATCGATATTCCTTTATGGTTGCCCATCATTGTTTTATGCTTACCCATTTTTGTGTTGGGCTATTCCATTGCCCCACACAATATTTTAGGGCTTATCGGTTTTTTCTGATTTCTTTGCTGGGCCAAACCTGACAGGTTTTGCAAAACCTGTCAGGTTTTCAGATAACTGATAACTGATTTTCACGCAAAAGTTTTGCGCGCAAAACTGTATTTCACGCAAAAGTTGCAGGCAACTTTTGCGTGAAATGTGAAACTGATAACTGATAATGAAAAAGAAACAGCCAAAAAATCCAAGGGCCCGCAATAATGGGGCTCATGCCTCACTTCAAAATTACTTTGATAGAATTTCTAACAGCCTTGAAGATCGGGTTGGTGAATATCTGCAAATGAAAAAGTATATTCGAGTTTATGAAGAATCAAAAAAGCTTTTAGAGATTGAAAAAGCGATTAACATCGCAGCTGGGAGCCTCTATGAAATTAATATGGAGAAAAAATTAGATACTGAGAGCTTAAAACAATTAATCCAATCACTGGAAGCGAAAAACAAAGCTTTAAAATCCTTCATACAACAAAAAAAACCGCAGTCATTACAACTGAAATTACTGACTCAAATCCTTAAAAATATTAACTTGATCATTCTCACGCTTAAGCACTTCTATAAAAATATTATCCGAATGAATGAGGTTATTCCGGTTATTAAGGCGCTTTTGAAAAAACAAGAGAAAGAAAATCATCAGGAAAATGATCCTGTTCTGATAGAAATCAGCAATGCTTTAGCACTCAGTATTGAGGAACCCAATCTTGTTCAAATCAAAGTGATGCTAGAAAACGAACAAATTGCTATGTCTCAACATGATGCTAAACTTCATTTTGAAAAAATAAACGATGTCAGTGATAAGCTGATTGGTTTGCTCAATGAGAAGTTATTATTAATCATTGGTGTCTCTGAATTTCTGATAGCCGGTGTTGATGACGAAGGCGCTAATGATGTCGTGGTAGAGCAAAGGTTGCCTGATGAACTGAGGGTTTTGTTTTTAGCTTCAAGTGTCTTCAATATGATTCATAGACTGAAAGAACTGAGGAATGGCATGAAAATTATCTTTAATAGCATCAAAATGTGTTTGCGGATTATGAACAGCAACAAGCTGGCGAGTCAATCTGAGGCTATTTTAAAACTTGGCGATAATAATATATCTGATCTGCTTTCAAATACGACACCAAGCGTTTTGCAAAGAAGTAAGAAAGCCATTGTTGAGATTTCACCGAGTTTAGATGCGTTTGATTTGAAATTGAAATTAGACACACTTGAACTTGAAACTGTGATTCGCATGACGAATGGATTAATTTATGAAAAAGCGAATCGCATTTGGGAAAATCCGTATGATATTTAAGGAAAATGGTAGGAAGGGGCAACCGGATTGCCCCTAGCAAGACAACCTAATTTGGACAATTTCATTCCAATGGTTTTCAGCATGAGTCAACATTCTAAAACATTTATTGTTTCAAGAAACAGACGAAACGAATGATTACCAGTATTCGGATTAGCGGCTTTCATAATTTGTTTTGAAGGGCGCATTCCCAAAAAAAGGGTTATTATCAATTTCGCTTGAGTACAACGGTCGAGTATACTTCAATCGAACCCTCGCAAAATAACAGGCATTCCAAAGCCCTCGCAAAATAACAGGCATTCCAAAGCCCTCGCAAAATAACAGGCATTCCAAAGCCTTCGCAAAATAACAGGCATTCCAAAGCCCTCGCAAAATAAATTGGGTGCGGCTATAGCGTTTCCCGATTGCATGAAGTACAAAATAGAACGAAAAAGGCCTTCGCAAAATAAATTTGGAACGAAAAAGGCCTTCGCAAAATAAATTTGGAACGAAAAAGGCCTTCGCAAAATAAATTTGGAACGAAAAGGGCCTTCGCAAAATAAATTTGGAACGAAAAGGGCCTTCGCAAAATAAATTTGGAACGAAAAAGGCCTTCGCAAAATAATTTTGTAACGACAATCTAAATTTGTACTTTATTCAATCGGGAAACGCTATATTTTGAGTTGAGTTAAAGTTCAAGTAAACTTTGCGCCTTGGCTCGAAGCGTGAGAATGAAAATGAATCTGACAAAGTAGAATTAGTTATAATCAGAAATTTTTCACTACAATCGGGCCTTCAAGATTTATCTTGATGACCCTTTTTTTATAACTGCGCCCGCTGTGATATAGCGTTTCCCGATTGAATGAAGTACAGAATCAATCATAAAAACCACAGATTAAAACGCTAAGGCCCCGAAGGGGCCTTAGCGTTTTATAGCGTTTCCCGATCTCATGACGTACAGTTATATCAAGAAAATAGAACCGCAAAATAACAGGGATTCCAGTCAGGCCGCAAAATAAATTTGGTTTGAAAAGAAGGCCGCAAAATAAATTTGGAACGAAGAGCAGGCCGCAAAATAAATTTGGTTTGAAAAGAATGCCGCAATAAATTTGTAACAATAACAATTTGTACTTGATTCAATTGGGAAACGCTATATTTTAAGATTTTTATGATTGATTTGCCTTTGTACTTCATGCAATCGGGAAACGCTATAGTACTTTGTCATCCCATAAAATGCAAATCAGCTTGGTTGACTTCTAGATCATAAATGATATTTTTAACTGGTGCGGTGAAGGCATCTCGCATCTGTTTTAACCGATAGTAATGAACTTGCCGCCAGGCTAATAAACCGGCTACGCTATCCGCGTAAAACATGCCTACTGGTGTGAGTTGAATGTGGTTCTTTTTAACCTTTATCAGTTGGGTATTTTGTAGTGCTTCAAATTCCATCGGAAAATCGTCTTGTGGTTGGGTGCTAAACAGGGATTTATAGGCTGCAATATTGATGTCGAGCATGGCTATCTTACGAGTCAGGTAGAAAATTTTGAGATCATGGCTGCCATAAGAGAAGAAATGGGCCCACCCCTTGCCTCTTTCTTCAATCGCCTTTTCATAATCGGATGATTGGGTAAAGTTGAGCAGTTTGAGGGCTTGTTTTTGTTGAAAGTTTGACAAGTAATGGATGCCTGATGTGCCAAAACCCAATGTATCGTAACGTTCTGGACTATAAACCGCGTTTTCATATTCGTAGCGGCGTGAGGTTTTATGAATCTTGCGAGCCTCGAAGTTTGTCAGGGATGTTTGGATAAAACCGGCTTGTAAAAGCCTTTCTCTCAGCGTAAGCCAATGTTCACAAGCGATGGCATTAGTGGACAATTGTTCAATCAGTGTTTTATCCTGTGACCATACCGTTCCTAATCTTTCAAACAGGACGAGGTGGTAAAGACAAATATGTTCTAATCCCATATCCAGTGCTTGACTGATATCGTCTTGCATCTGTTCAAGTGTTTGCCCTGGTAAGTTGATGAGAAAATCGCCAGAGACACTGATGTTTTGAGATTGGGCTAGACGAACCACTTGCGCTATTTTTTCTCTATCTCCAAAAGCCTCTCTTCCCATGCGTTTGATTTGTTTGGGATTAAAAGTTTGTATGCCCAGGCTGATTCTAAAATGCCGCGCCAGTATTTCTTCTTGCATGATTTGTAGTAATGAGGGTTGTTTTGCCAGAAAATAGATGGGCACACCTTCCAGCGTGATCTCAGCTTGGCGCAAGTCAAAAGTCGTTGTCAATTTTTGACAGAGTTTGCGAAAAGCCTCTGGCGGTGTTAGATTGGCCGTGCCACCTCCAAAGTATAAAGCCGTAACCGGCCTTTGACACCATTTAGAATAGTGGTTGGAAAAACTATCGATTTCTTGAATCACCTTATCAACGATTGTCTGGGCTTGAGTGGCGTGATAAGTTTCATGGGGAAAAGTGCAAAAACCACAGCCCCTGACTTTGGGATTACAAAAGGGGTGTGGTAAAACACCTATCACTTGGTGACGTTGCTTATCAAAGTAGAGTAAGTCATTGATATCATTAACGCGAGGCTTGCCTGCTTTTTGAATGGGAAACATCATGGGTGCCATTGGGTAGCCATGTAGAAGTCGGTGACGTTGTGGTGTCGTTTGGCGATGTTGCAATTCTTCAGCCATCAAATTGGGAAGCCAGAGGAGAAAAAGTTCGTTTAGAAACAGTACATTGTCTTCACAACGTAGCGTGGCATTTTTGAAAGACCATGCGCTGCCAAGGATGCAGACAATACCTTCGCCTTGTCGCATACGCAAAAATAGGAAATCGTTATGTGACCTTATTTCATTTGCACTTGCATATTCGTCAGCAACAACGCGATTATCCTCAAGACGAACACCTTCAACGAAATAGGTATTATTGGGGGCAGAAATCGAGTGAGTCACTTGCCAACTTCTACATGCAGCATCATGCTGTTTACGACCATCGGGCCAGATCGTACCTTTACCTCTTTTTTTCCAATTTTTAGTGTAAGAAAATTCAGCGGTATTCGGTATATCAATAATTGTGCCTGTATCATAACAAAAAGTGGCAGGTTGCCGGACTAGGTGAGAAATGTTGATGGAGACTTTGGGGAAGAAAGGTTCCTTATTTTCAAAGTCTGAATCACTCGGCGCTTCCTCAAAAAAACCAAACAATAAATCTGGGAATGAGATATCCTTAACAATATAATCAATATTGGTATTTCGCTTTAATTCTTGACCATCTGGCGCACTATCACCACCAAAGGAAGAGAGCAGTAAAAGCTGTCCGCCCTCCTTGAGCCATTGCCGAAGGGCATCACATTCAGATGAGCGTAATGGACTGTGTGGCACACCGATAAGAAGTGTCTCGTAATTTTGCAAGAGAGTGGGATCGAGTGATTCTTGAATCAGTTCGATGGTTTGCCCTTGAGTTTTGAGCATGTCAAAAAAAAGCGTGTAGTCGCTGTTGTCAGGATTGACATTCTCAAGATGGCTTGTCACAATACCTACGCAATGTCTCATGGTTTTTTTAGCCTTGGGGTTGTTTTGGTTAGGCTGCTTAGGCTTGTTGAACTTATGGAAATTAAACATATTTTTGATTGACTCGCATGTTGATTTTTTTGATTGTAGCACAAAAAATACACTTAAAACGGGGAATGAAGATATTCTTTACCAGCTATCAGTTTGGCCCGACGCTTTTTTTTCAACATTCGAGGTTCAAGTTTTTGCGTGCAAAAACTTGAATATCGAATAGAGTTCACAGAGTGCCACAAAGAGTAGACTTGTCCCTTTATAATTTAAGTGATTTATTGGGTTACTGTATTTCAAAAAATGACGTTATTTATGAAAAAAAATATAAGAAAAATCACAATAGAAGGCTCAATCTATTGGTGGGCGGTAAAAACCTCTTATGTTAAAAAAGAGGCCAAAATGAGGATTTATGAGACTCATGTGAGGTTTGCGGCATATTTAGAGGGTTACAGAGCTACCCCATTGGTTATAAAATTTTTAACTTGGGAAGATCCCATTGGTGGAAATCCATTAACCAGTTCTAGTGCCGATTTAGCCAATCTTAATAAACCCAGTCTGATAAGAAAACTTATTTTGTATGGTTTATCTAAAGCTTGGGAACCGGCCATAAAAGGTGGCCATTTGACTATTGAAAATGGTATTGCGGTTTTATCAGAAATAGGTATTGATACCAGTGAAATTGAGATTTGACAATGCGTTATAGCTATTCCTTTAGTGATATGAAGAACTATAATAAACCTTCATCTATTTCATATCAAATCATTCATAGAAAAGGAGAACAAAATCAGACTGAAAGATTTTCTGTTGACTTTATTATCAATAATGCCTCATTAATTAAGTCTCTTAAAGCTCAGAATAAACATTTAATGGGCAGATTTGTCATGGGTTTCACGGCAGAAAATATCAAGTCTAAAGATATCTTTTTATTAAAGGATGAAGCCGATTTAGATAATGGGCGCACCATGTTGTATATCTGTCCAGAATGTGGCGATATAGGATGTGGTGCTATTACAGTCAAAATATCAAAAAAAGAGGGTTTTTATATTTGGGAAAATTTCACATACGAAAATAATTACGATGATGATATGACTGATGAAGAATCATACCAATATTTGGGCCCATTCTATTTTATTGAAACAGAGTATGTTAATGCGATAACTCAAGCCGCTGGTATATAGACTATAGCGTTTCCCGATTGAATAAAGTACACTTGTGTCAAGTAGATATGCAAAGGGCGCATTCCCAAAAAAAGGGTATCAATCGGGCGATCCGCAAAATAACATGCTTTCCAATCGGGCGATCCGCAAAATTAAATTTATAACATAAATAGTGCCAAGGTCAGAACAAATTTGAAATAAAAAATCAAACTTGTACTTCATTCAATCGGGAAACGCTATAATAGCACTTAACCAGAGAGCGAATTCCAACACGCCTCTATCTAAATTAAACCTCTTTTTGATTGAGAAGCATCAGTTATGGATAGGCTCAAAATGAAGATGTACATATTGATAAAGGATTCGATTCCCACCAGTTTTGCCGTCTTAGCGGCTGCACATGCGTCATTAGCGGTATATCTTCAATTCAAGGATACACCTGAAGTACATGAATGGATTTCAGGGGTATTTTACAAAACGGTTTGTCAAGTTAACGATAAGGAATTTGAAAAAGCTAAGCAATTTGATGATTATGTGGTTTTAACTGAATCTGCTTTAGATAACCAAGAGGTGGCGATAGCTTTCAAGCCCAGAAAGGAATGGGCTAAGCCTTTTAGGTTTTATAAATTGTACCCATAAACTCGCAAACTAAAGTTGGAACGAAAAACCGCAAACTAAAGTTGGAACGAAAAGCAAACTAAAGCAACTTTTAAAAACGGTTAGTTGGATAGAGTCATTTTTATGAAAAATAATATAGTGGTACACTAAGTCAAGTTTTTGAACTTAAAAAGTGTGAGGTTATGAGTCCAAAAATGTATAAAGTCATTGATAATATTAAATAAATTTAAAATTTCAGGAGGCTAGGCGTTTTGCCTATTTTGAGTTATGAGTCTGATGGAACAACAATTAAGTGCTGATACGCAGGCGATTTTATTGCTCTGTGGGCATTTTGGCAAAAAAAGCGATATTAAACCTTTAACGGTGTCTGAATATGCTAGGCTTGCTCAATGGTTGCAAATACAAGAGATGCGCCCTGGGGATTTATTAGACACTTCTTCGGCTGTCAAAATAAAACATATTGCTGATAAGACGATAACGGCCGGGCGTTTGCTGGCCTTATTAATGCGAGGGGGGGCCTTGGCATTGGCCATTGAGGCTTGGAGTAATAAAGGATTGTGGGTGATCAGTCGTAGTGATTCTGCTTATCCTATGCGCTTGAAAAAACAGTTAGGACAAGCCGCGCCGCCTATTTTTTATGGGGTAGGCGAACAGGCTTTATTGCAAAAGGGGGGGGTAGCGGTTGTCGGTTCTCGTGATGTTGATCAGCAAATCATTGATTTTACTAAACTTGTTGCTAAAAAAGCGGCCCAACAAAGGATGCAGATTATTTCAGGTGGTGCGCGTGGCGTTGATACAGAGGCAGTGTTGACGGCTTTGATACATGGTGGTACGGCCGTTGGTGTATTGGCCGATAGTTTAGTACGTGCGGCGGTTGCCAGCAAATATCGAGACGCTTTACGAGAAGAACGGTTGGTACTCATTTCTCCTTTTGATCCTAACACGGGTTTTAATGTGGGTAATGCGATGGCGCGTAATAAATATGTTTATACGTTGTCAGATTGGGCGGTAGTTGTTAATAGTGCTTATAAAGAAGGGGGCACTTGGGCTGGCGCACAGGAAAATTTAAAGGCGGAATGGGTGCCATTGTTTGTCCGTCAGGATAAATCTATGCCTGTCGGTAATCAAGAATTGCTTAATCAAGGCGCAATTGCACTAGAACAAAATAGGTTGCAGGATTTGACCGATTTGCGTGAACAATTATCGCAATTGGCGGATACAAAACCACAGCAAGTGACTGAAAGCAAGTCTGCAGATTATCGTCATGATGTAGAAACTTCAGGCTGCACTTCAGTGAGTGAACAGGCGGAAATTGATGATGACGTGAGTGAAAAAACGATAGATTTATTTAATGTTGTCTGGCCGACTATTGAACAACAACTGGTAACCGACAAAACGGAGCAAGCACTCGCTGAGTGTTTGAATATAGAAATCAAACAATTGCGTTTGTGGTTAAAACGCGGTTTAGACATGGGCCGAATTAAGAAACTCAAAAAACCGGTACGTTATGTCATTGTTGAACAGGATTATGAAACACAAGCAAAAGAACAACAATCCTTATTTGGATAAAATTGTACATTTCATGATTTTGGTTCCAAATTTATTTTGTGTAATTTTTGTTTCAAAATTTGCATGGAGTGCAAAATTTATTTTGCGGCTATTGATTTTCGTTCCAAATTTATTTTGCGTGATTTTTGTTCCAAATTGATTTGGGTGCAGTTCCTTTTCGACGACGAACAACCCAGAATATTATTGAGATTATCAATTTAGAATTTTAGAGAATTTTAGATTTTCTGGCAGACTTGAAAATCTGAAAAAGAAGAAGGCTAACTCACAGCCCGAAATTTTTTTATTCTTGTCTTGTCAATATAATTACCCAACAAAAAAAGTAAGTATTGGAATTGATTCAAAAAGACATTATTTATACTTGTCTTAAAATACTAACATATTTACTCAATTTGTTTCATCAAAGCAACGTCTTAAAGGAACAGCACCCAAATCAAATTCAGCTTGCTTTTTTGGGTTTACTTGATCAAATTACAAAAGTTCCAAATTTTTTCACTTCAAAGGAATTCGATTATGTATAAAGTCACAAGAGAAGTTCATATTAAAAATGGGCATTTGGAACTCAATGATCTGCCATTTTCTGATGATGCCTTCGTTAATGTCATCATTTTTCCCAAGGTGGACTTAGAAAAAATGTTGTTTGAACAAGCTCAAGTATTGAGCCAGTCTATCAGCGGCAACCTTTCTGACGATATTGCCAAAGAAAGGGATACAGCATGAACTTGTTTTTTGATACCAGTGCGGTGGTAAAACTTTACCATAAGGAAACCGGCACCAATAATCTGATTAATTCCTTACAACGTCATTCTGATAATTTGACTCTTTTGATTGCTGATATTTCAAGGCTTGAATTTCGTTCGGCTGTGATGAAGCGTGTTAGAATTAAAGATATAAAATTGAAAACAGCACAAAACATGATGGAAACGTTTGACAATGATATGCGGAGGTTTAACGTGGTAGAAGTCAATATCATTGTAAAAAATTTGGCAATGCAGTTTTTAGAAGGCATTGCACCTAAAGCTAATTTAGGTACTTTAGATGCCATTCAACTATCTAGCTCGGTTCTTATTCATCAATGGATTGCAATAGACTATTTTGTCGCTTGTGATAAGAGATTGTTGAGTTTTGCAAAAGCAATACTTCAATACATTCAATCCAGAAATAGAAACAATTTAGAAAAATCAATACGGATTACAAAAAAACAATAACTATCGGGATTGTATAATTGATATGGATTGGTTCGAGGTTATACTCTGTTTTAATCCCTTCTTATATACCCTTGTAGTTATTATTTAAAATTGAGCAAGGGACAACCCCGTCAAAGCGCCCAAATAATCAAATAATCTAGTGGCGGCGAAGCACAGGCCAGACAAAGCATTCATTACTTGTTGATTCACACCGATTAAATGCAAATAAAAAATGGAATTATCCAGTGGCAAAACTTTATTTCAAGTATTGGTTATATTGGGTAATATATATAGAGTGTCAATCTTAAATATCAATAATCATCTAGGTTGTACGTCGTAGAAAAGGAACTGCACCCAATTTATTTTGCGTGATTTTCGTTCCAAATTTATTTTGCGTGATTGGAGTGGAGTGCAAAATTTATTTTGCAAAGGCCTATTTTCGTTTCAAATTTATTTTGCGAAAACCAAGGAACCCCAGGTTCCACCTGGGGCTATTCACATTCAATACCTTCTGTATTGTGCGTTTTAATTTGCTGATTATCATGATTCGCGCTGATCAACTTGGGTATTATTGAGGACAGCGAGTGTGTTCATCACATCTGTCACCGCATCTTCAAATGGTTTGAGCAATTCAGGTGTTATTTCATCTCCCGTTTTTAAAATCATTTCCAACGCTTTTGAGGCTTCTGATAAATTGTTGATAGCAAGATTACCCGTCACGCCTTTGAACGAATGAAGCAAATGCCGAAACTTTTCAGTATTACCCTGCTTTAAACAAGCTTTTATCTGGTTTACAATATCATGATACTCTGTGTGGAAATCTTGCAAGATTTCAAAGTACAATTGGCGATTGCCAAGCAATCTGTTGAGGCCTTCAGCTATGTCAATGCCGGGCAATTCGTCTGGAAACGGTGTTTCAAAATCCATCATATCCCCAGAGGGTGCCTCTATTTCACAAATAGGAGGACTAGGCAGTTCGCTGCTCTGAGGCGTTACCCATTTTTTTAGGCTGCTAAACAGTCGATCCACTTCAATGGGTTTAGTAATATAGTCATTCATGCCCGCAGCGAGACATTTTTCTTTGTCACCACTCATGGCATGGGCTGTCATGGCGATAATGGGCAATTCACTATATTGGGGGTTTTCTCTGATTAATCGGGTTGCCTCATAACCATCCATTTCTGGCATTTGGACATCCATGAGTATCGCATCAAAATCGGTTTTGCCAATCATTGCGATGGCTTTTTTACCATTGTTGGCAATCTCTACCATTAAGCCTTCGCTTTCTAGCGTTTCTTGTGCAACTTGTTGATTAATCGCATTATCTTCCACTAACAAAATCCTAGCACCTTGGATGGCATTGACATGGGCACTCATTTCAGCCTGTTTTTGCAACGATTGTGACGTTTTTGCAATCTGTTCGCCAAAGACACTCATAATGGTGTCAAATAACGTAGATTGGGTTATCGGTTTGCTTAAAAAGGCATCTATGCACTGCTTGTCCGCACTTTTAAAAACATCTTCCCTATAAAAAGCGGTCATCATAATAATGGCCGGTTTCTGAGGCAAACGAGGATTGTTTTTAATGCGATTTGCGGTTTCTAGCCCATCCATCCCTGGCATTTTCCAATCCAATAGTACCAAATCATAAGGGTGTGTTTTGGCTTCCGTTTCTAGTTCTGTCACTGCAGCTGTGCTAGAACTGACTAGCGAAATGTCTTCAAAGGAGAGGGCAGACAATTCGTCTTGCATAATTTCAAGCGAGATATCATTGTCATCGACAATCAGTATCCTGATACCACAGAGTTCTTCGGGTGTCTGGTAAGTGATTTTAGGCGTATTGATTTGGCAACCAAAGCGCGCTGTGAAACTAAAAGTGCTTCCCTTGCCCTGTTGAGATTCAGCCCATATTTTGCCACCCATCATTTCTGTTAAGCGTTTGCAGATGGTTAATCCTAATCCCGTTCCTCCATATTGGCGCGTGGTGCTGGTGTCTGCTTGAGTGAAGGCATCGAATAGTTTAGAAATGCCCTCTTGTGAAATGCCAATGCCGGTATCTTGCACCGAAAAACGGAGTGTGACTTGTTCTGGCTCTAGTTTGACGACTTCTGTTTTGATAACAATATTACCTTGCGCTGTAAATTTGATGGCATTGGTTGTCAGATTAATCAGTATTTGACTGAGCCGTAAGGAATCTCCGACTAAATAACGGGGAACATCCTTATCAATGGCTAAAAGCAATTCTAGGCCTTTTTCTTCAATTCGTAACCCAAACAGACTAGACAGCTTATTGAGTACATCATCTAAATGAAAATCCACCGATTCCATGTCCAACATGCCGGCTTCAATCTTGGAAAAATCCAGAATGTCGTTGATAATACCGAGCAGGGCTTGTGCAGAGTTTTCTATTTGAATCAAGTAGTTATACTGTTTATCGGTCATTTCCGTTTTTAAAGCCAGCCGAGTTAAGCCTGTAATGGCGTTCATAGGGGTGCGAATTTCGTGGCTCATATTGGCCAAAAATTCGCTTTTGGCTTTGTTAGCGGATTCTGCCACTTTTTTAGCGTCTTCTAGCTGTGCTTCTTTTTCCTTGAGTACTTGCGTTCTTTCAGCAACCTTGTTCTCCAAAGTACGGTTATATTTTTCCAGTTGGGTGCTTAAAAAAACGCCTAATTGCTTATCGACTTTGACAATATGGTTGACGAACCAATCCATTATTAGGGTTTGTACCCGAAATACCATATACAATCCTTTGTCTTGTTTCTCACGCAGTTCTTCTTTCAGGGCGTTGAACGCTTCTATAAATTTTAAATGAAGCGATTTGTGCGCGGGATAGCCGGGGTACTTATATTCCTGCATTAACACTTCTTCATCATTGAAATGTCTGACAACATAGTCTTCCAAAAAGGCGCTTATTCTCTGGATGTGTTCTTGTCCTTTATTAGTACGAATGGCTTCAATCAGCTCATTGATATTATTAATCAAGTCTTTATGTTGTTGATCGATTAAAGGAATACCGATGGCTAGGCTATCTGACCATTCAATGGTGTACGTCAGATCACTTAATCCGTCATGGTGTTCCTTGCTGAGTTGTTTATAACAACGTTGCATATAAACTTTTGCTGCTTTATCGTCTGGCGTTTTTTTGACAATTTGTTCAAATAAATCAACTGCTTTGTCAATTTGTTGAAATTGATAATAAGAAACCGCTTCTTCAAATTGTTTAATGGCCGCTAATTTCTGCGCGTAATTGTCTGGCGCATCCTTATGAAACACATCATAAACCGACAGGGGGATTGACAATCCTTCTGGTTTGATGCGCTCAATAAAACGAATCGCATATTGTGATGGTGCTTTTAATATCGTGTAGGTGTGTTCACTGATCAAAAGCGTCGTGCCATAAATATTGTTCATGGATTCCAGAGAAAATGCCATATTGACGGTATTGCCAATCACACTGCTCTCCATGCGCTGAGTACCCCCAATCGTGCCAAGCACTAAATGACCGGTATCTATGCCCAAATGGATCAGGATCGGAGGCAAATTCTGTTTATAGCGTACCTGATTATATTCGCCCAATTGTTTTAACATAGCATTGGCTGCATTAATCGCCTCATTAGGATTTGAAAATAACGCGATAAATTTTTCGCCCATATAATTACTGACAAAACCATGATGATCTCTGATAATGGGTTCAACCTGTTTTAAATAGGCATTGATAAAATCTATCGTTTCCCCAGCCGTCATGCTTTCCGATAGGGTGGTAAAACCATAAATATTTGAGACCAAAACGGTCATTTCCTGTTCTCTTTGATCTCCCAATTCGATTTCAATAATGTCTTTCTTATTGAGTAATCGGAGAAAACGGGCTGGCACAAAACGGGCAAAAGAGGCATTTTGTTTTTTGATGTATTTTGCCGACTGTTTTTGCCTGATTTTGGCATTAGCCAGTTTAAATAAACTGATACCCAAAATCAGAATCAAAGGGAGTCCAATCAAAAGTAGTTTGATTAATAGGGTGTTTGAATGGGCCAATAAAACACTTTTTGGCAGATAATAAACAATTTTCCAGTTATGGCTATGAGGTGTTGCTGATTTTTCAGCAGGATAAACGGTTGTAAACGCAAACAAAGCATTCGTATCAAACTTATGGCCCGATTTTTGGCGATAGATTTGTTGCCAGACTTGTGGAAAATCATTTTGCATTGTTTCAGTTTCACGCGCTTTAAACATGAATCCCCATTCACGTTCTGGTTTCCAATGTTTAAGCCAGTAACCATTGGAATTAACGAGCATGATTTTCCCAATGGCGTTGTCTGACAGCGCGTCCATTTTGTTGAGCAAATCATTTCCCTTATAATTTAATAGGATAATACCCCGTTTCTGGTTTTGATGATCAAAAACGGGGGTGGCAAAACGAATCATGGGATTTAGGGGCATTTCTATTTTGTCATGTTCCATATTCAGGTCAAAAGGTGAGACAAATATTTCTCCCCGTTGCAATTTGAATGCCTCATTAAAGTAGTAACGTTTTCCTTTAAACTGGAGTGTATTTTTTGGCACGATTGCCGCTTGCCCTTTGTTGTAATTAACCCGTATGATTTCCATACCTGTTTCATCCAAAAGACGCACCTGATCGTATTTGCCGCTTCTTTTTGAAAAAGACAAGAAATCTTGCGCGAGATGATTTGCATATTCGCTTGAATTTTCAGCGAAAAATTTTGGTAATGCGTGTTGATCTGCCAAAAACAGGACATCTGAATAAACACTGTTTAAGTCATTGAGGATGACTTTTTGGATGAGATTGACTTGATTTTGTCCTTTGAATATTGCGGTGTTTTGGTCATTCTCATAATCCAAAGTCAATAACAAATAGATAACCCCCCCCAAAATAAAAAAGAGAGTTGAAACGATAGAGATTGCTCGAATTACTGGATTTTTTTCAAATAATGCTTTGAATGTCATGTTTGATTTTTCCAAGTGAAGTTTGTAGAGACGCTTCGCTACGCAAATCTAGGCATAGCAACAAAAACCGAGACGCTTTGCGGTGAAAATCGACTAGTTTGTAGAGACGCGATGTTTCGCGTCTTTAGGCATTGCGTGGAAAACAAAAACCGAGACGCTTTGCGGTGAAAATCGACTAGTTT
>QNEL01000038.1 GCA_003645185.1 Candidatus Parabeggiatoa sp. nov. 3 | reverse complement strand
CACCTAGCCTGCCTAAAAAGGGGCAACCACAAGGGTTGCCCCTACGAACGGTTTGTAGGGGCAATCCCTTGTGGTTGCCCTGGTTTTTCAATGGTATTGAAACTTTCGCTCTCCTGCACTAGGCTGTTGATTTTTATAATATTGACCGAGGTACAGGACAAAAAAATAGAGATGTAGGATGGGATCGCTCGTATCTACGAGCGATCCCACCATCCTTGCTCAACTATCCGTTATCAGTTTATAGCCGATTTCTTTTTCGACAAACCCAACACCCAGTAACAAACGTGGACGCGATTCATTCAAAAAGCGTTCGCCGTAGTTTTTTGTTTGAATTTGCTTAATGGCTTGCTTAGTCAAGCTATCCATCTTAGTACCGGCTTTGCCATATTTAAATTCAATCAAATAAATCTTATCCTCTAGTGCCAATACGCCATCAATCCGCCCTTTATCCGTTAGCACTTCTAAATCAATTTCAACTCCCATCAAGATTGAAATCATGTAGAACAACGAATGATAATAGGCTTCTTGTCCGGTAGTGGAGCAAATACGGAATCTTGGCAAATAAGGCCCGGATGAGAGTCATAAAACCTTCCACGTTTTCAGCCTGTAAATACCGGCGTAAATTTTTAGCCGCTGGTTGGATTTCTTCTAAACCATTGTTGGTAAAACTTTCAAACAGATAAGTGATAAAGGCCTGTTTAACCTCAAAATTAGGATAGTTTAAGGTATACTGCACGCGGGCATAATTTAAACTTTTAGCTTTAAGTTTCCCAATTGCATTACGTGCAAAATCGATCATAAAAATATTAAAACGCACAACCCCGAAGGGGTTGAATGTGAATAGCCCCAGGTGGCAACCTGGGGTTGCCAAAAGTTAAATTTATTCCCGCGCCGAGTATATATTCCGCAAAATATTCTTGAGTGTCAATGTGGGTGATAGTGAGATAGCCCGTTTGAAACAACAGCGCGAATACATTCAGGTTCTCAAGGTTATAACTGTCAAAGACAATCTCTGACACTTTTTTGTTTTCAAACGCCGTGACTTCTCGCCCCGTTTCTTTGATTAATTTGATCAAAAAGCTTGGTGTACCGCTTGCGAACCAATAATTTGAAAAACGCCGCAGGGCAAACAAATTGAGAATCGAAAACGGATTATACATTCTATCAACAGCATTCCATGAATAACCGTCATACCACGTTTTGATTTGAGTCAGTAACCGGGCCTTTTTTATCCCCAACTCAAAACAAAGCGTTTGAATATGTTGTGCAAAATAACTTTCCAATTCTGGTTGAGTATATCCAAGCAATGGGGCAAATTGTTTTGATAGCGTGATATCCAGGATATTATTTAAGTCGGAAAAAATCGAAACCCGCGCAAATTTGGACACCCCCGTTAAGAACACAAAATGGAGAAAAGCGTCAGAAGATTTCAAAACACCGAAAAAATTCCGAATAATTTCTCGGTTTTTAGTGGCCCTTTCGATATCATCAACATACTCAACAATGGGTTTGTCATATTCGTCCACTAAAACGACGACTTTACCGTATTTTTTATATAATGCCAAAATAATATTTTTAAAATAAGCCTTAAAGCCACGTTTATCAACATCAAGTTGATACTCATCGTTGAGTTCATCCATTAATTGGATTAAGCCTTCCCGCAAATCGATCTCGGTTGAAAAATCAATGGCTGCAAAATCAATGACAATAACCGGATGCTTTTGCCATTCAATCTTGTCATAGATATATAATCCCTGAAACAGGGCCTTATTGCCGGAAAAAATTTCCGATAGCGTTGAAACCAGTAACGATTTTCCAAAACGGCGAGGGCGCGAAAGAAAAAGGTATTTTCCGCATCGCATTAATTCGGCAATGTGCCGCGTTTTATCCACATACAAATAGTCTTCTTTGATTATCTCAGAAAAGGTTTGAATACCAAGAGGTAATTTTTTCATGGTTTCCTCAGAATGAAAATTATCAATACAGGGCAACCACAAGGGGTTGCCCCTACAGATCAATGATGTCTTTTACACAGTGCAACCACAAGGGCTTGCCCCTACAAAAATAGATTTTTGTCGTATTTAATCCGTTCTAAATTCAACCCGCCGATTAAGCCTATCAATTTGAGCGGCCGTCAGTTGCCAAGCATTAGCCAATTGAAGCGGTTCATCCTCACCTTTACCTCGGGTTTGAATGCTCGCCTTAACACCCGATTGTTGCAAATATTTTTTCACAGACTGGGCACGTTGTTTAGAGATTCTCCGGTTCACATTACGCTTACCTTTTGCATCCGTGTGCCCAATCAAAGTCACTTTAGGGACACCCTTCCGTTTAATATAGGCCGCCAGTTTCCTAGCGGATTGTTGGCCTGTTTCGCTTAACTGCGTCCCACCAAATTCAAACTGTATAGGGAGTAAGCGTTTTTTAGGCGCGATACCCCGTACCTGGGCACGCATCATACCCCGCTCTTTCCCATCATCGTTGATAGTCGATCCAAAACCGCCTACCAAGATTTGTAATTCTTGAGCCAGTTGATACAAATTTTCAATCACCCAGTGTTGCGGCGCTTGAGGCGTTGCTTGCGGATCCGCTATTAAATCAAGGGATTGATTGAAAAAATAAGAGGCAGTTTGCCATTGTTGACGACGGGCGGCAATCTCCCCATGAACCATTTGAGTTTCCCAAACCATCGTCGGCGCTCGTCTCAGCCACCCTTCTGCCGAATTTAAACGCCCTTGTTTCACTAAACGCTTCGCTCTTGCCGCAGCGATTTGTGCCATACTGCGTTTTACGCCATCTACATACCACCTCGAACAACCCGCTTTCCTAAGCGTAGGTAATAGCTTTTCCAAGGTATCAAAATCATAAGCCTGTACTGCCTGTGTGACTCGTGATTCATAGTTCGCACAAGCCGCGAAACTTTCTGTCAATATGCCGGTACTCAGTAGCCCTGTGAACACCAAAACTTTGATGCCAACTAACCGGCGCGAATGGGAAACAGTAAACCTTGTCTGTATCATTATTGACTCCTTTATGATCTTGTAGGGTGGGTAAGCGGGCGGGCCTGAATTAAATATTGTCCAAAAATCTTATCGCCCGCTTGCCCTGCATATTGCCGTCTTCGCAAAATAACATGCACTCCAATGCAAAATAAATTTGGAACGAAAATACGCAAAATAAATTTGGAACGAAAATACGCAAAATAAATTTGGAACGAAAATATGCAAAATAAATTTGGAACGAAAATTCGCAAAATAAATTTTGCACTAAAATCAAGCCTTCAAATTTAAGAATTGTCTAAGTTTTTAAGGTACAACATCATAATGAGCCACTTCAGCAGAATAATGTATAGAACGATTAACGCCTTTTTCATCTTGCACAGTCTGGTTAAGCTGTTCACGTAAGAGTCTTAATATGCTCTGTGCATCTTTCGCTGGTTTCGTTTCAAAAGCAAAACTAAAGTGGCTGTACCATGCTAACGCATCTTCTATCAAGATAGCGAGCAATATGCTTTTACCCGTCGGTTCCTGCACTTCAAATTCAAAGGGATAAAAAATATCAGGAATCGTCAAGATTTGCCCCGCTTTGAGATAGCCATATTGCTCTTGCTGACTATAAGTATTAGGAAAAAGTTGCGTTAATGCCCCTTTACTATTGATATCAAACACAAGCAAATAACCATCATGCTCACTACTGAATTGCAACTGCATGATCTCACCGATTTTCAAAGCCGCACTGGGCAAAATGGTGATTTGTAAAGAGGCCGGATTTTGGCCCACAAACAAATCAATAGCCAATTGGGCCGTGGTTTGAATAAAAGGCTCAACCGTTTTTTCATTTGGAATGCGCTGCATCATTGGGCCAAGTTGAGCCTGTTCAACAGGCGAGTCATCATCTTTCCCACACCACCAAAAGATATCCGAAATTTGACATAAATTCTCTTTTCCCTCAACAAAATCTGCCAAATTAACTAATAAACTTAAAGTGAAGGCTAAGACAAGGATAAAGCTCACAGTAAACCCATATCCCGTTTTCAGCCAATCAAAAAAAATCTTCAAAAACGAGGGTGAGGCTTTTGACACCTCATGCTCGTCAAATGGTTTAGAAATAGGCGTATTGTGAGGTGTATTGTCTTGAGGTTTCGCGTTATTACACATCGTGTCATCCTGTTCAAATCAAACCCATCAATCACAGCGCGTATCCTATCACTTTTTAGATGAGAGATCATCAGATAGTAGTGAGTCATCTTAGTACAACGGATCTGGGGATTGAACGGATTGGTGAGGGGGATTGTTTTCATTCAGATGGATATAGTACAACGGATCTGGGGATTGATCGGATTGATGAGAAAAATTGTTTTCATTCAGATGGATATAGTACAACGGATCTGGGGATTGAACGGATTGGTTGTGAGGTGTTTTGATAGTAGAGACGCGATGCCTCGCATCTCTGCCTCGCCGCCTTGCCTCTCTACTTTTCAAAATACCAGTTGAATGCTAAACAGGCCTCCTCATCAATCCGATCATTCCCCTGATCCGTTGTACTAATTCCCAACCCAAAGAGGATGAACAGTGATAACTGATAACCGATAACTGATAACTGATAACTGAAAAAGGATTTGACTGGAAGAGGTGAGGGCATTAGCATTCTCAAAAACAGGCCAAAACGCTCACAATATGAGAGACTGGTGTATATTCTTAAGTGATTGATTATTCAAAGTGAATGAAAATGGGTAGGGTGGATTAATAGAGGATTGGATGGTTCTTAAATAGCTATAAATCAGCTTGTTGACTGATTTATAGCAATCAATAACTCAACCTGAAAAAGAGGTTCAGCTATGAAGAAAAACGTTGATTATAACAGATTTTAGGGACACCAGTATTTAAAAGGGCTTTACCTTGGTTCGCCCCTACAAGATAATTGATAACCGATAACTGATAACTGAAAAAGGACTTGACTGGAAGAGGTGAGGGCATTAACATGAGCATTCTCAAAAACAGGCCAAAACGCTCACAATGTGATAGTTGTTATATATAGTTAATTGCATAAAAAATGCCAATTATGTTTACGCAGCGAAACATAGCATCAAAGCGCCTTTACGATAACGTGTTCATCAACTTAAGTCAGGAGGTATTCGTTATGAAAAAAATATTGACATACCTTATCATGGTTCTGCTCATCAGCGGTTGTGGAAAAACAATAAAAGAGTCGCCACCTCCGCCACCTCCGCCACCTCCACCAGATAAAATTGTGGAACTCGGTAACCCCAACAGTCCACAAAAAGCCTTGGTAATAGGCATTAGCCAATACGAGCATCAAACCTTAAATAACCCCAGGAATGATGCGGCTGATATGGCTAACCTCCTCAAAGAAATGGATTTTCATGTGATTCGCGCCTTCGATCTCAATTACGATGAAATGAAGGCTGTTCTTAAAGATTTTCGTCAACGGTTAACGCAAACCCAAGCTGATGTTGATAAAAAAGTGGGCTTGTTCTATTTTTCAGGCCATGGTGCCCGTTCAAATCGAGACAAAAATTACTTGATTCCCACCAATAATGGCAAAATCAAACGAGACTATGATTTAAAACATCAAGCTTTCCACGTTAAAAATGAAATTGTCGCGCCCTTAGAACAGGCTAACAAGGGCGTGAATATTATAGTCGCCGATGCCTGCCGTGATAATCCTTATGCAGGCAGTCCAACAAAGGGCAATCCGATACGTGGTTTGAAAATACCGGCCCTCCAACAAGGGCCACAAAAACTCGGCGCTGTTGTCGCTTTTGCCGCCTCTCCCGGTGAAACCGCCGATGATGGTGATCGACGTAATGGCTTATATACCAAACACTTGCTAACGCAAATGCGAGCATTAAAAAATGAGCCCATAGAAAAGGTATTTCGACAAGTACGTCAGCCGGTGAAACAAGAAAGCCGGGGAAACCAAACCCCTGCATACGTCTCAACATTACTCAAAAAATATTGTATTGGCGGATGTTAGTTTGAGTTTGTCATTGTAGGTAATAGTGTTGTAAAGTGGGTGATGACAGTTATAGAAGCCAACAGCCAACAGCTAAAGCAGTTGTCTAAAAGCTTAAGTCACCTAAAGGTGACTAACCCAACAAGACAAGCAACAGCCTTTTGTAAAAATCACCAAACATTCGATATGAACGGAGGTACATGAGCTTGTCGAAGGGGATAAAATGCGAGAGAGATATTTGGTTAGCCAACAGCCAACTGCTTTCACGTGAAAGCTGTTGTCTAAAAGCTTAAGTCAGGTGGTGGTGACTAACCCAACAAGACAAGCAACAGCCTTTTGTAAAAATCACCAAACATTCGATATGAACGGAGGTACATGAGCTTGTCGAAGGGGATAAAATGTGAGAGAGATATTTGGTTAGTCACCTTTAGGTGACTTGAGCTTTTAGACAACTGCTTTAGCTGTTGGCTGTATCTGTAAAAAAAAGCGCAATTTATGATTTAGCTGTTGGCTGTGTCTGTAAAAAAAGACGATGCTAAGTATATATCACCCACATAAAACAAAACTTTACCCATGAACCCATATCACACCTATTATTTATTATCGCTCATCTACGCTTTACTGCTAAGCTGGCCTATTCAATTTCTCCAAGCCTACTGTGACGTGCCGCGCCTTCAATACGCCACAGGGGTCCCCGTTGCATTAGTCATTGGCAATCGCGACTATCACACCGGCACACTCAGCCAACACCCCATGAATGATGCCACCGATATGGCAAAGCTTCTCAAAAACATGGGTTTTGAAGTCATTTCCAAAAAAAATCTCAATTATCACGAACTCAATAGCGCAACCCTTAAATTCACTGACTGTTTAAAAAAACAACAGAGTGTTGGCGTGTTTTATTTTAGTGGCTATGGTACCCAAGCCCTTGATCGTCAAGGCAAAAAAGCAAATTATCTGCTGCAAATTGATAATACCCATTTATTAGATGAAGAAAATGTCAAATACCAAGCATTTCCCGTCCAAATGCTATTAGATAGATTAAAAAAGGCCAACAATGAAATCAATATCATTATTTTAGACGCTAACCGTCAATATCCTTATCGCCATTTTAAGCCATTAGCAACCGACATTTTTTACAATGGCAATTGGATTATTGCTTATCCCAGCAATGCAGATCAAATACCGATAGAACAAAGTTACCGAAATAATAGTTTATATGTCAAACACTTGCGTAAAGGCCTCCAAGCAGCGATAGACGAATCGCTATCCATTGAAGATTTATTTAGACAAATCACACAAGCCGTACTAGAGGAAAGTGGCGGACAGCAACAACCTCACTTTCAATCTTCAATCAAAAAGGATTTTTGTTTTTGGGTTTGCCCAGAGCCCGAAGTCTTGCTCATCGTGCGTTCCGATCAACAGGGAGAAGGCGCTTCAGTATTTATCAATCGCAGACATCATGGTTTTATCCAAAATGGCCAAATCGCCCTCAAACTCAAACAAAGCGTTTATAAAATACAACTTAAAAAACAATTCGGGCGAACTACTCGGACAGTTCAAAAAACCATTCAGTTGAAAAAGCAAGACGAACTCTCTATTCCCCTCGGTGGCGGCAGCGCTTCAATGGTAACAGTGCGCCCTAAATACCCTGATCAGATTCAGAAAATCAGTTGTGTCGCCTTATCTCCCAATGGGCGCTATGCCTTGTTTGGCGGTAACAGTAGAACACTGTGGCGATGGGATTTACAAAGCGGCAAGCTACAGGCTTTATTGGGCCATACCGATATCATCAGTTCAGTGACTTTTTCTCCCCAAGGGCGTTATGCGCTATCAGGTAGCCGAGATAGAACAGTGCGACTTTGGGATATCGAGCAGGGTAGACTCAAGCACACTTACAGAGGCCATTCGGGTTTAGTGAGTTCAGTGCGTTTTTCATCCGCGGATTACGCCCTCTCAGGCAGTTATGATAAAACCATGCGATTGTGGAATAATCAAAGCCAAACTTTTGAACAACGGTTTAGAGGCAATTCGGATTGGGTATTATCGGTTGCCTTTTCTCCAAACGGCCAAACGGTTTTATCAGGCAGCCGAGATCACAAAATGCGCTTATGGGATATCAACGGCAGCCAAGTGCGTACATTCTGGGGACAAGCCTATATTCATTCTGTTAATTTTTTAGATGGCCAGCGTATAGTCTCTGGAAACGGCGATGGCACAGTGCAGATTTGGGATATCAATAGCGGCCGAGTTTCACAGACTTTGCGAGGGCATAGAGATGCCGTTTTTTCAGTCGATGTTTCTCAAGAAGGCCGCCTAGTCTCAGGCAGTTTGGACAATACCCTGCGACTGTGGGATACCAACACCGGCCAAACCTTACAGACTTTCAAAGGCCATACTGATGATGTTTATGCCGTCAGCTTCTCCCACGATGGCCATCGCATTCTATCTGGCGGCAATGATGGCCTCATCTTATGGCAAAGTGAAACAGGAGAACCAATAGCGCGACTGATGGTTTTTCAAGATAGTGAATGGGCCATCGTCATTCCTGAAGGCTATTTTATGGCCTCTGACAACGGTGGACAAAAACTCTCCATTCACTTAAGTGGCATAAAATTGAACAATAATGCGTCTTTTAATAATCCTGAATCAGTCAAAGCTAAAATGAGTGGCAACGATTAGGGAAAAGCAATATATCATCGTTAGACATAAATCAAAATGTATTTCACGCAAATGTTTTTGCGCGCAAAAACATTTGCGTGAAATGGTGGGTAACGTGTTTTTGTTGCCCACCATTTAAATTTAAAAATGTAGGGGGCCGGTAACGTGTTTTTGTTGCCCACCATTTAAAAATAAATATGTAGGGTGGGTAACGTGTTTTTGTTGCCCACCATTTAAATTTAAAAATCAATCAAAATGTATTTCACGCAAATGTTTTTGCGCGCAAAAACATTTGCGTGAAATGGTGGGTAACGTCTTTTTGTTGCCCACCATTTAAATTTAATCTTATTTATAACGCAAGAGGCGCAAAAGGCGCAAGAGACGCAAGAGGCAATATTGCGCGCTTGACAACTTCTTTAGCGTCTTTAGCGTCTTTAGCGTCAAAGCGCGTTTATTTCTCTTTTATTTGAAGAACCCCTTACACTCAATTAATTTATTAAAGGAAATCATCATGTTACATAAACTAACCCCGATTCTGCTGATAGCCTTACTCTCCTATTCCACAACCGCTATCGCCAGTTCCTGTGGTTCCGTTTACGACGACAAACTCGGCTGGCTGCAAGAAGTAGAAGTCGCCTCAGGGCAAGCCGAACCCCTTCGAGAAGTTCCCGGGCCTATAACCGTCATTACCAGCCAAATGATTAAAGACATCGGCGCGAAAAATCTCAAAGACGTCTTGATTACTTACGTGCCTGGTATTACTTTCGTGCAAGATCACAATGAGGTGAACGTCGCAGGAAGGGGAGTTTATACTTCTTCTCAACAAAAAATGTTGATGATGTTAAATGGCCATCGTCTGAATTCACGTTCTTTCTTATCAGCCAATCCAGACTATAGTATTAGTTTGAATAAAGTTGAATGTATAGAAGTGCTACGTACCCCAGGCTCCTCTTTGTACGGCAACGTCGTCACGAATGTTATTAACATTATTACCAAAAAAGGCACAGATATGGGAGGCACTGAGATCAGTGTTGGACTGGGTAATTATGGGCAAAGAAAATTGAGTTTTGTTCACGGAAACGAATTTGAGAATGGCAAAAGCGATTTGTTGTTGTGGGCAAATTATTATAAAAGTGACGGTGAAAGCGTCAGTATACCAAAAGAGAAAGATTATTCCAGAGAACCAAAAGACTCTTCTGCTATTCTAGATGGCTTCAAGGATCCTGGCTCGTATGATGTTGGAATCAGTTACGAATTTGGTGATTTTACACTCTTGGCTAATCAACGAGCTTCTAAGTATATAGAGCCTTTTTCATCAGGCGGTTTGACTGGTGAAACCTATAATTACTATGATTATAGAACATTACAGGGTCAAGGGCCCGGCCAAATGCAAAAATTTTCACATTTAGGACTTGATTTTGATAAAGAACTTGATAACGCTTTAAGCTTGGAACTTCAATTTTATTATGACAAGTATGAACATACCTCGCATAAAATTGATAATCCAACACAAAAAGAACATAGTTTCTTAGCTTGGTATGAACAAGCTTTCGGATTCATTACCCAATTAAGGGGTTCTTATAATTCAGGAAGTCCTCAAGATTCAACATGGATGGTAGGCCTTCAAGAAGACAGAATGGAAGTGTACGACAGTGAGCTGATTACCGGGACAGATGGTGAATGGACAGATTTTTCTGATAAGGATAAAAGGGATAACAAGGTGCTTGATACAGGGCGAGAAAGAATCACTTCTGGTTTTTTTCATATAAAACATAGTTTTAGTGAACAGTGGCTGGCTCAAGTTGGTATGCGTTTTGATAGAAAAAAACGTCATAAAGGAAAGAAGATTAATGATTGGTCGCCCCGTTTAGCATTGATATGGGTACCCAATGATCAATTTGATCTGAAAGCATCTTATTCAAGAGCTTTTATGGACGCACCACATTGGTATAGGCACAGTTCTTTACCAAGTTACGAGGGGGCGGAATCACTTGAGCCTGAGTATATGGAGTCTTATCAAATCACACCCACAGTCAAATTATTAGAGGGAAAGCTTACCAGCAGTTTTAACTTTTTTTACAATAAATTCTCTGATTTTATTTGGAGAAATCCTGGTACACATCCTCAGTATCAAAATGCAGGCTTTTTAACGGTATCGGGAATAGAAAATGAAACCAGTTATCGGGGAACGGGCTATAACATTGCATTGAACCTCACCTACCTAGCCGCAGAAAATGCAGAAAATTATCCAGTGGCAGGAGAAAGCATATATAACATACCCAATTTTACGGGTAATCTCATTTTGAATGTCAATCCGTTTGAGTTTTTTGCCTTCAAGCCAGAATCCGTTTCCAGAGATTTATGGTTGAACTTGACAGCCAGATACATCGGTGAGCAATTATCACCTGTCGATATCACCTTTCCTAATGGCACGGTATTTAAGGAACCCAATAAAGAAGTCGATGATGTCTTACTGTTTAATACCGGTTTTCGTTGGGACAAGTTTTGGAACGGTTTTTTCTTAGATGGGCGGCTGTATAACCTCTTTGATAAACAGTATTATCAAGGCGGGAGTGTCTCCCATCCTTATCCACAACCGGGGCGTTGGTGGATGCTGACTTTAGGATATCAAGGAGATTTTTTGTAGGCGTGAGTGAGGGGGGGCAACCACAAGGGATTGCCCCTACGGGCTGGTTGTAGGGGCAATCCCTTGTGGTTGCCCTGAAATTATTTATTTTCTATCTATATCAAAAAATCAGTATCAATCTTTTATGAGGTTATCATGCATACACACAACGCTTATTTTTCTAAGCCAATCATTTATACCCTTCTCTTTCTGTCATTGGCTTTCCAAGGGTGTAATGATACACAGATTCGTGAACCATCATCACAACCCCGCCAATGTGAACGGCCTGAATTGACAAGGCAAATTCATATTCCACCTGTTCCCAGGCCCTCAAATCAACATGCTTTAGTGGTGGGTATCAATCAATATCAAAACGTATCAAATCTCAAAGGGGCCGTTAATGATGCGAAATTATTAACACAAGCTTTGCGTCGCGCTAAGGTGCAATTGCCTGATGAACGCATCTTATTAGACACGCAAGCTACCCGCGAGGCTTTTCTGAAAGCTTGGTATGATATGCTAGATAAAGCGCAGCCGGGGGATACTTTGATATTAACTTTTTCTGGACATGGCATACAGCAAGAAACAGACACGCCCCCATTAGATGAACTTGATCATAAAGATGAAGCTTTGATTTTTCACGAATTTGATTTTAAACGCGCCATCGGATATATCAGAGACGATGAACTCTATGGTTTATTTGAAAAAGCCAGTGATTATCAAATCGTCTTTTTGGTAGATGCCTGTCATTCCAGTGGTATGAAACGTTCAACCGCACAAGTATCAGAGCAAAGCGTTCGCTTCGCCGGCAGTTTTCCGATTATCCCAACACTGCCATCCTCTTTACCCACGACGCATCAAGAAGAAAACTTACCGCATGTCACCCTGATAACCGCCGTTGAAAGAGACACTTTAAAAGTCACAGAAACCAGTTTCAATGGCAAACTACATGGCGCTTTAAGTTGGTATTTTGCAGAAGCATTAGACGGCAAAGCCAATGGCAACCAAAACCACTATTTAGAACGTCAAGAATTAGACGCTTATTTGCGAGAAAACGTTCGCCGCCATACCGCCCAGCGGCAAATCCCTAAACTCCTGCCAGCAGCCGATAGGCAATCCGTCATCAAATTACCCTCACCGCTCGCATCCACCTCACCCCATCCCAATATACCTGAAATAGCCGTCTTTATAAACGACGAAAAAACGTTTGTAGACAAAGGGTTAAAACAGGTTCGCTTTGTCAGTTCAGCCCAAGCGGCAGATTTACGCTTTATCATCAAAGATCAACACACCGAAGTCTTCAATCGCACCGGCGATAAAGTCACCAGCTTATCAAGCAGCGCATTGAAACAATGGCAACGGGTAATAGACAAAGAACGATTATTAAACGTCTTAGCCACACAATTTGACATGCGCCGCAAACCGATATGGATATGCCTAGAGGAAGGAGACGGATTACATCAAGCCGGAACAAAACTGCATTTTAATATTGAACCCGGCAATGCCAACTTAAACGCCCTGACATTATTTAATCTAGCCGGAGATGGGCAATTACAATTTCTCTATCCCCAGCACAATCACCCTCAAATGGTTCAAAAATTTCCTTACAGATTAGAAATGGAAGTCGCCGCACCTTATGGCAGTGATCATTTAGTCGCCGTCTTATGCGAAAAGCCAGCCATAGCATTACAAAGATTATTGGATGAAAATTGGCCCAATGATCCAGAAAAAATCCTCGCCCAATTACGCGATAAGAGTTGTCAAGTAGGGCAATATGCGTTTTTTAGTAGTGAATAGGATGACTGTTTTTTTGATAGAACGCTGATGACACTGATTATCATGATCTACGCTGATTTTATTTTTTTTGATAGAACGCTGATGACGCTGATTGTCAGGATTCACGCTGATTTTTTTAAAATCAGTGTTAATCAGTCTTTCACGCAAAAGTTTTTTGCGCGCAAAAATTTTTGCGTGAAAATCAGTTCAATCTGCGTTCTATCCTCATGATTCACGTTGATTTTTAAAGCCTGTCAATAATCCGCCTTGTTTCCAGACAGTACATCCCCATATCATCCCCATTCACTTGCCCAAAGCGCGGTTAATACGGATTCTGACTGTGATTTAGGAATCAACGGCCCATCAAACAAGCAATTATGCATTCGCTGAAAATAGACAGAATAACACATCAATTGGGCAATATGAATGAGTTTTAACCATCGTTTTTCTGTTCTAATGGTTTCCCATTGTTCAGGATAAAAATTAGCCAAGATCATTTCACAAGTCAAAATCAATTCCATAGGTGGCATTGCCCAACGTGGCCGACTGAGTTTTAACTCCTCTTTTCGATTACCCTGTGGTTTGTGCCCACCACTTTGGAGATGAAAAAGTGGGCCCTCTTGATAAGAGCCATCTTCTTTCTGGTTAGCCAGATCGATATGCCAACGGGATTGTAAACGACCAGCGAGATCAAAAATCTCAATTTTGGTATCAAGCCTTTTAAAAGGAGGCAGATCGTCTCTTTTAGGGGGTGCAACCGCGACATCAAGATAAACTTGAGGAACGATTTCTCCCAACTTTTTATCCAGCGTTGGTACAAATTTAATGGGGATTGACGGTTTAATGATGTATTCCCACTCCGTTTTTTCATTGAATCTGTCAAGTTGAGAAATGGCACTCTCAAGACCATTTTTATGACGTTGAATCAGTTTGTTGTGGTATAACAAACGGCTCAAAGCATTCAGTTGTTGCTTCATTTCCTTGGCAGTGGGGACAGTGGGGATTTTATCCATTTTCACATTTCCCCTTTCAGAATCAGATCAACAATAAATTCTTCATCGTTATTATATTCCAAACCCTGTTCTTTAAATTCACCCGTTTCTATACATTTCCAACAAATACGCTTACCACGTATGTATGTATGAGGTAAAGGATCATAAGCGGCAACCGAATATTGATCCTCTGTGGGTTGAAGGCAAGAATCACAAGCATAAGCAAATAAGGCATCAGTATGTTCTTGCCAGCGCGACTTAGCGGGCGATAAATTCAAGCCCAATTTTTCATTTAAACACGCCACCCGTTCTCTAGCCGTCAAATTGCCTAAAGACTCGTCACAGACTTGCTTTTCCCAATCCCATAAACGATGCTGCCACCAGCGCGGCCAACCTTCACTAAAAACGCCACTGTATATGACTTTGTCCTGTTTTAACACCTCAAACAATGTATCAATATCTTTGCTTTCTTTTGCCACGCCACATTGCGCTAAGACATTCTCCTTGTCCAGTAAAATGCCTTGTCTTCCAATCACATAGTGCAAAATCTGCTGGGCAACCTGATGGGGCGCTTTGAGTTTATCCAGTTCCAGAATAGCTTGATAAGCCACCACCCCTCTTTCTTCCTTATTCAGGCCAAAAAAAGTTGCCCATCGTTCCGATTTTTTGTGCCATTTTTTTATCATGCGCCGATAACCCTTAACGAGCGACAACATTTTTTGGCGATGTTCTGGATCACCCGCGACTTCTTGTTTTGTAAAAAGACAATCGAATAAATTATGGGCAGTGACATTATTAAGAAAACCCGTGATATCCTCCTCATGGGAAAGCAAAACAATAGGAAAATCTTGAGTCACATTTTCTGAGCTATAAGAACGCAATAGCTGTGCTAAAGGTTCAGCTTTGTAAGCATACGGCATTTGTTGACGGTAATTCAATACCACGAAAGCGGGCGGACTTTCCACAATGTGATTAGCCAACGTCATCAACTCAGTGGGTTGTTGAAATTTAACCGTCAGCCCCTTTTTTCCAGGAGTTGACATGAGCAAAGCAAAATCCTTATCTGCTTCTTGATCATCAATAAAAATACCTTGATACATTTTTAAACCTCCAATCGTTTGAGTTGTTTCGGTTCGATTTTGCCACGGAAAAACACGGAAAAACATGGAAAAATATTCCGTGCTTTCTGTGTCATTCCGTGGCTTTTAATACATCTCAATTCCCACTATTTAGCCGGTATTGCAAAACCGTGTGCAAAACTATGACGCACTTTTAAAATTTGGTTAAGTCTTTCTTGCACTTGTTGAACACCCATATTGTGAGTTAGCCATACCCAATCATTAATTGGATCATATCCGGTGTGCTGAACGAGCAAGTTTCGGGTATTTTCCCAATTCGGCGTATTGAATTTTTTAAGTGCTTTTTCAGCTATACTCTTTGCAACACGATGTAAAGTATGGAATTTAGGTATAGATGGATCGAAAGTCACGTTAAAAAACTCTCTGACTATAGCGTTTCCCGATCTCATGACGTACAGTTATATCAAGAAGAAAATCGAACCGCAAAATAAATTTTGCACTCCACTTGATGATCAAGTTTTTTCTAAAGTCAAACAATAACTACTAAAGACTGTATATAAAAAAGGATTTAAACCGTTAACTACAAGGATTGTATATAAAAAAGGATTTAAACCGAGTACCACCACGATCCAATCCCTTCATATATAATTCTTGTAGTTAACGGTTTCAATCCCTTATTATACCTATATCCTTTCTTGTAATATCTTCCATTTCTGTGACTTTATCCATCCAACCCTTCATGACTAAAGCTGGCGAATGAGTCGCCAGAATCACTTGAACATTTTCATTCAAACTTCTGATCACTTCAATTAATTGTTCTTGCCAATCTATGTGTAAAGAAATTTCAGGTTCATCCATAATGAGGATATAAGGCTCATTATCTTGAATGAGTGCAGATAATAAAATGAGCAAGAGTTGTTTTTCGCCAGATGATAATTGATAAGGCGTGAGTTTCTTGTCATTTTGACAAAAAACGAGCTCATTACTTTTATCAGATTCTACGGTTTTACCCGTTTGGGCAAAAAATTGGTTGAGGGTTTGTGTAAACCGTTCTTTTTTGCCATAAATTTCATGACGTTTTGTTTTTATATCAATAGGCACACCCTCTGAAAAAATCTGTTCCACTCGTTTTCCAAGATTGATTTGATAACTTAAATAGGCTCTTTGGAGTTCAAAGATTTGGATATCTAAATCAGTCTTAATTTTTTCGGGTAAAGCGTGTTTTTGAGTGACAGACTGAGTTTTGATGGGTTGTTCAAATGTACTGATTCTGTGTATCTTAATAACATCTGATATGACTTCTTCATGGATATTTTCAAATCCATCAAAACGAAATTGACTTGATTTTAAAACCAATTCATTTGAATTTTGTTCTGATTGGATTAATTCAAATTTCACGCTATCATTTTCTTGATTTTCAATTTCAGTTCCAAGTGAATTATTGATTAAATTTAACGGTGTATTGCCCTCTCCTAAGTTTTGAATCGTTTTTCGATTCGATGAAAAAGAAAGCATTTTATTATCATTAAAACTCATCTTGACTTCATCGATCCAATTATCAACCTCTCCAACAAAATTCCCGCCTCTCAATACGCCGGCGATAATATTCAATACAGTACTTTTACCACTCCCATTAATCCCCGCCAAAATATTAACATCCGGGTTTAAATGCCACTCAATATGGTATTTTCCCCAGAGCCCTTCAATATCAATTTTCTCAATATGCGTGATTTTTTCCATTTTGATATTACCTTTTCAGTTATCAGTTGTCAGTTATCAGGATGGTAGGCCTTTTGTTGTAGCCATAAAATCAACTCATTTCTTCAATAATCCCCATCGTCTTCACACTCACCGTACACACCCGCTGCAATAATTCAATCACTGTTTCTTTGTAATCAGCGAAACGATAGGTGTTGAATTTGTCGGCGATGGTTTTATCACGGGGCTTCTTTTCTTTGTATTGATCGAGTATCCATTCTAAGGCGCTGCGATTACCGAGTTTATATTCCCAGGCTTGGGGAGGTACGCCTTGCAAAGTGGTGATGGCATCTAACTGAATTTCGCCCTTGGCTTTATCGGCTTTGAGTTTGGGTTTGTTAGTAGAGACGCACGGCAGTGCGTCTCTACTGGCCCATTTTTTATCAATCCGTTTCAGTGGATATTTTTCTACCCACTCGTAGTTGAGATGTAAATCCATTAATTGTTTGCCCCAATTTACCCATTGATGAAAATCATCATAAAACGGGAGGCGCGGAAATTCGCGCTTTAAGTTGATGGCGTATTTTTCCCGATATTGCGGATGATGTAATACGGCGTAAGTATAATGAAAAATGTTCTCTTTGGTAATACTCTTATCAAGATAATGGGTGCGGAATTGGTTTAAGCCCCAGTCTGTGATGTTTTCGATGCGGTTGCCTTCATTGTCGTAGCGGTATAGGGGGAGGCATTGCGTTTTTTCTAAAAAATCATAGCTAAAAATTTGATTCGCAACTAGTGCAGCAAATGGTTTTGCCGTGCTTGTTCCTGAAAGAGTTATTACTTCATTCAAATGCTCTTTCACAAAAACCTTAGGTAATTGATACTGCATTTCGTTGAGTTGTTTGCAAAAATAAATTTTCTTTCCTACAAATGGCCTATATAAAGAATTTGCAATCAAGCTGTCTTCAAATTCATATTTCACGCCTTTCAATAAATCATTTTTAACGGATCTAGTCCATTTAATAGCATAATTCACAACATCATTGACATTTGATTTTTTTGCAGTATCGTGTTCATTCACTTCTTGATTGTAAACTTCAATCAAGTACTTTACCTTATTTTCAATGTTTTCTATAGAATAATCACAAACCCATTCATCCCGCGCAGTGACAACGCCTAAAGAAAACAACTTAAAAACTGCCCTTTCTTCTTTTTGATATTTAGCCTGTTTGGTTTCTTTATTTGCTAACGGCAACAATTGTTCAAAATCATTATCAACGATGTTGAGCCAATTGTGATTTTTATCTGGCGCAATGCGCTCAAAATCCATTTCCTGAAATGGGGTGCTTCTCAAAAAAGCCAGTTTATCAGTGGCGATTTCCATTTCAGGGCGACGCACATAATGAATTTTGCACGTAGAGACGCGATGCTTCGCGTCTATATTTTTCGCGTCTATATTCTTCACGTTTTGATGTTTATTATAGACGCGAGGCTGAGAGATGCGAGGCTGAGAGACGCGAGGCTTAGCAAATCTACGTGTTTTTACCATAAATGAAATCGCAACGCCGGTTTGAATGCCAAATACATTATTTTTGGTGCCAGACAATTTTGGATTTTTGCGAACATCACCGCCTAAATCAACGACATAAATCTCATTAAATTCCTCTGCTACCACTTTTCTAAATCCGTCAAAAGTACGTGCTTCTAAAAAGGAGGAATTGGTGATAAACGCTAAAATGCCATTTTCTGATAAACGGTTACTCGCCCACCGAAAAAATCGCGCATATTGATCATAAAGTTTGGTTTTCTGCGCGGTGCTGTTGGCAATGTAAGTGCGTTTAATGGCGGCATCTATTTCTGGATAGTCACGATTTTTGTTATTGTCATTTTCGTTTTGTTGGTTGGCATTGTAAGGCGGATTGCCGATAATGACGGAAATTTTGCGTTGATTTTGGGCCTGAATACGTGCGGCATTTTCTTCGCCTAATCCAAATTCTAATCCAACTTGTTGATTTTGATAATGATATTCAAAGCCTACATTATCTAAGGTATCGACAAAGCATATATTTGGAAAGGCTTGATAATCGCCCATTTTTTGTTGGTAGGTATATTCAATATTCAGGTTGGCGATGTAATAGGGCAAAATGGCGAGCTCGTTGCAATGAATTTCATTGAGATATTTTTGGCGTAGCCGATTTTTGGGCAAATATTCAATCAATTCTGTGATAAAGGTGCCGGTGCCGGTTGCTGGATCGAGGATTTCTACATCGTTATCGGCTAATAAGCGGTTAAAATGCTTGTCTAACAGATAATCGGTGCTTTCTATCATAAAGCGCACGATTTCATTGGGTGTGTAAACAATGCCTAATCTATCTGCGGCTTTTGGATTGTAGGTTTGATAGAAATTCTCATAAATGACTTTGAGAAATTTTTGCTTTTCATGATGATTGGCAATATTGGCTGCTTCGCGCCGAATGACGGCATAATAACTTTCTAAGGATTTCAAAGTGTTACGCCGAAGGGTGCCGGTAAAAAAGCGATTGACGACGGTTTCTAATTGCTGGGCAACTATATTTTCCCGATGAAATTGGGCTTCATTGAAGACGCTTAAAAAGATATCTTCTGTGAGCAGATGTTGAATAATCATTTCCCGAAGATCAAAGGTGTTGATTTTGGGATTAATGGATTTTTGGCAGAGTGTAAATAATGCATTAAATGCCACTTGAAAGGGTTTATTGGTTTTAGCCGTCGTGTCAAGCGTTTGACGTAAAGTGTCCAAAATCGTGGGCAAATCGGCTTTAAATTTTTCAATGGCTTTTTGAAAATCTTGAATTTCTGGGCGTTCATAATGAATAAAATGCGTGAGCAAGGCATCCAATTTATCGGCATCCGCCATCGAAACGCGCTGAACTTCTTGCCCATCTTGAATTAAAACGGCCGTTTGGGAATCCTCAAACAATATATTATCGGTAGGGTAGCCTTTAGCGAATTTGTTTTGGATTTCTTGAGCTAAATCATCATCCTGATCTTTGCTTTCCCAATAACCCCAGGGCAAGCGCAAGGCATCTTTGATCGTGCCATCGGGATAAACGGTAGTTTCGTATTGAGTGCGATAGGCCAATTCTGGAATTAAAATAAAATGCTTAGCCGAGCAATAGCCCTCTAAGAGCTTTTGAAAAGCGACACGAATAGTCGTTTCTTTGCGCGAACCACCGTATTGAATGATTTTTTCGACTTGGGTGTGGTAGGTTTGAATTAAGAGTCTGGACATGGTTTTAGATTTGTTCCGTAACTAACTGTTCAACTACTTTATAAACGTGTGTTCCAACTTGATGGGGCCATCTTGCTTTTTTGTTTTTATCCAATTGTTTTGCATTTTGCACTGCTTGTTTAACATAAGGTTTAAAATAGTCTGTATTCAACTTGGCTTTGTTATAACCGCTGTTATGAACTTGTTTTAATTCATTTTCCAATTGTTCAGTGATTTTTTTGCAAGCACCTGTTGTTATGGTAGGTAAAATATAATGGCAAAGTAACCAGGTTTCAAAACAAGGATTACTGATCGCTAATTGAAAACCACTGTCTTTCGCTTCTTTAGTCACCTTGCTGAGTGTTTGAGTCTGCCATCTATCAACATCAATCATTAACCACAGTTCATCATTAGCTTCTAATTCATGTTCTTGGCGAAAATGTTTTAATCTTTCAAAAACATATTCTGGCGACGATTTATTATCTTCACCAGTTGGAATCACTTTAACTTGGATACGCCTATTATGAAACTGAGCAAAATAGTGTTTTTCCGTGATTCTACCTTCAGTCGCAATAATTAATAAGCGTGTGTCTCCTAAAGTTTTTAAGCTGCGATCAATGGGACGTTTTTTTCTCTGTGTGAGTGCCATATCTTATTCCTTGCTAAACCAGTCTAATTGTTCCAGATCACCCAGAAATGGAATGCCGCCAAATCGCCCTTGAAGATAACCCTTTTGAAGATTTAAGTTTGGATTCATTTTCAGATTCACTAATGAATAAAGATGTGATGCTCCGTGTTCATTTTTTTCTAAAAACCAGATTTCATCTTGACGCAATAAGTTTAAATCTAATAAATGGGTATCATGCGTGGTAAAAATTAATTGGCTACGGTGTTGATTATTAGCACCTTTTAGGTAAGTTTCTAAAAACAGTTTGGGTAATAAAACATGTAAACTGCGATCCAGTTCATCAATGATATACACTTTTTCGCTAGAAAGCAGATCAACTAATATGGCTAAAAGTTGGGTTAATCGTTGCGTACCGGCAGATTCTTTAGCAAAGTCAAATGAAACAACACTGCCATCATGTCCAGAATGTAGCGTTTCTAAGCGGATGAGTATGGGTTCACCCGATTCGTTAGCACATAATGTATAGGATGTGCCTTCACTCAGCATAATAAGCGTACCGCCTGCACGAATGTCATTTTCTATTTCTAGTTGTATTTGCTCTGGCAATCCGGGAAAATGTTTTTCGTAGTCAAACTCTTCTTGAATGGTTTTAATGCTATGTATGCCTGTATCGGCTTGTTTGAGAAAATCACTTAAAAAACGAATAAACGGTTTTTCTTGATTGGCTCTGATCTCTAAGGGTAAATAACGCGGATTGGCAGGAACGATTTGCAATATATTTTCAAACCATTCATAAAGCGGCTTTAATTTGGCTACATTTCTTTCCAATGCTTCGGTTAAAAAGAGTTGATTGGGGCGTGTGCCTTGGGCAACAAATTCAATAAATTGTCTTTGTTTAGAGTTTTTACGGGCTAATGATCCGCCTAATTCAATGGTGACTTTGCCTGTTTCTGATGTGATTCGTTCAAAGTAACGCAGTTCTTTTATTTTCGGGGTAACAAATAACCATTCTTCAAGCACTCGTTGAGAATTGATGATGAAACCGTAATGATAGTGAATATTTTGATAAAAAATAAGAAATTCAAAGCGACTGGGTTTATTTTTCAATTGTTTGTCAAGACGAAAAGGCTCAACGGGAATGAGTTGATTCCCTTTGACTCCATTAACTATAAGCTGTTTGGCAAAACTGATGGCTTCAACCCATTTGGTTTTTCCATGTGCGTTAGCGCCGTATAACGCGGTGGTGCGTAGTAATTCTGTTTTTGGTGTGATCTGGATTAAATGACTTTTATGTTGTTCTAGATCGGCACTGGCTACCATAGAAAATAGGGTTTCTTCGGCAAAGCACATCACATTTTCAATAATAAATTGGAGTAGCATATTCAGTTATCAGTTATCAGTTATCAGTTATCAGTTGTAGGGTGGATAGAAGCGAAGTTTTTTTCATCAATGTTCACTTAAAAGTTTCCAACCTACATTTTTCGGTAAGGTGATTTCATTGATGATTTCAATATTGACATTCAAAAAACGTAATTGTTGTTTTATTCTGGTTTTTAAGCGCAATGCAAGCGGTTTAAAGTGTTCTTCCCTATCTAAATACTCATCCTGATGCAAAAATAAAACGATTGTCAGTGGTATTTTTTGTGCCAAAACATTGACATGGGGAAGTAATGTCTCATCATCATGGCGAAATGCGCCCGCAAGCCCAGTAAAAGTATCGCATACTTTTTTGACGACTTCATCTGCTAGAAAAGGCTTTTTACGAGTGACTTTGACTTTTGAATCGCATAAATGACGGCATTGTTCAACTTCAGGTGGTTCTGCTGCTGAGAGTCTTGGACTATTTTTTTCGCTATCACCACGAAAGTTTTTAACTTCTATCCAGAGTATTTCTTGCTTGTCAGTTGCTAAAAAGTCTACAGCCTTCATGCCTTGACATTGTTGAACTTTATGATAAAAACTATTGTGATCATCATATTTGCACACGATCCATTCTTCTGAAAATTCAAAACGTAATGCTTTACTTTGACTGCCTTCTTGTAAAATCATAATACTTTCTTTGCCTTCTTGGCATAATAAGCTGATTGCTCCCGATCATACAATGCTAATTCTTCATCCAATGTGACAATCGTCTGTAAATCTTCTAGCACGTTGCCCTGTTCAATTGTTATCGCGTCATTATCTCGCTTGAGACTAAAAAATCGTGCGGACATTTCAGTGGATTCTACTAATAACGATAATTCTTTCATTAAAAATAAATTATGGGTAGCTAGAATCACTTGTATGCCATTTTGGGCAAGGGTTGCCAACACTTTGGCGACTTTTACCATGATTCTAGGATTGAGGTTAGCATCCGCTTCATCCCAAAATAGGGTGCTACCGAAGCTCAATGATCCATTCAAAATCAGATAAACGAGCATGGCTATTTTTCGATATCCTTCTGCAATTAAAGAGATTTCAAATTTGCCGTGTTTGGGGGTGTCAATGTAAAAGCGGCCACTTTTATCTATAATGACTTTGCCGCCTAATTCTGCTTCTAAGGGTTTTATGAGGGTTTGAAGAGTCGTTGGCAGTTTTTTGAGCAAAGGTAAATTGAGGGCTTTACATAAATCATAGTGGGTTTCTGATAGTGGCAGATAGCGATTTTCGTACAGTGCCGTAAATGTTGGTTGCAATGTTAATACTTCTCGTGTTGGAAAAAATAAAGGGGCTTGCTTGGGAAAATGTTTGGGTAACTGATCAACTTTGATTTTATTATTCTGTAACATGAATGAAAACAATAGGTTATCTATCTCATCTGTGATGTTAATGGTGATTTGGGCCGGTTGCAAATTTAGAGGGTGACGACAAAGATGGTTGAGGTTATCTGGTTTGAAAACGCCATCTAATTTATCTTCTAATTGGATTTGTAATTGTTCTACATTATCCCTAGTGACTTGGTACAATGAGCGCATCACACTATATCCAAGTTTGAGTAAATGACTTTTTCCGGTTGCATTATCCCCAATGATAATATTCAATCCGGGTGAAAATTCTGTTACTGCGTCTGTAAAAACGGTAAAATTCTTAATACTCAATGATTTTAACATGTTATCAGTTATCAGTTATCAATTATCAGTTTTACAGGCCTGTGCCTGTGGGCAAGTAGAAATCAAGGCTTTTTTCCAATAATCCGCATTGTATCAATATTCACGGTAGACACTCGTTATTCAATCTCCGTTTTTTTGTAATCGGCGATGCAGTAGGTATTAAATTTATCCTGATTATAACGGATGAAAGGGAGGCCCTATTTAAAATAGGCTTTTCAAATATCAGTTTAAAAATACCGGTAAATGATAGCCTTGGTTACAATCCTGCTCAGTATTTGACAATGTGGGAAGAAATAACAGTCATTAAGTACTGAAGCATAAATTTTCGTGTATTTTGAAATGGGGCCCTTTGCGCTAAAATATCTGTTTATTTGTGCTTCAGTACTTAAAATATCATGAGGGATGTCGTCGGCTTGCCGCAAAGTGAGATTTAGCAAATTCTGAATTTTCTACACTAAATAAACTAGGTAGATGCTTATGAAAACTGTCTTCCATGAGTCGAATCATGCTGTCAAAGTGTTGCGCTATGATGTCGTGCAAATCTAGTTTATAAACGTTTTTCGGAGCTAATTTATGTATAATGTTTTGTACAAAATCAAAATGGACTTCAAAATCCTTATTCAGTAAACCGTACAAGGAATACATGGCATAAGTTTTCCCTGTATTATTCGGGCCGCATAATAAGGTTAAATCATTAAGATTAATATCTCATTTTTTGATCACGCCCAGTCGTTCAAAATACATATTCATATTGTTACCTCAATTATTTTCGTTTATGATAAATTCTAATGGTGGGCAACATAAAAATGTTACCTGCCCCCTACATTTATAATGGTGGGCAACATAAAGACGTTACCCACCCTACAAAAAACATTTTTTATTGGTATATTATGACACAAAAAATTGAGAGGGGCTAAAAAAATGTCTTTACGCATAGGTGTTGATTTAGGCGGTACGAAAATCGAAGTGATTGCTCTGGATAAACTAGGAGAGACTTTAGCTAGGGAACGTGTGCCTACTCCTCAAGGAGATTATGGGGCGACTGTGCTGGCGATTGCTGATTTAGTTGTTCGTGTTGAAGGGCGTTTAGGGGCTGAAAGTTTGGTTGGTGTTGCTATGCCGGGTGCGTTATCGCCGGCAACGGGTTTGATTAAGAATGCTAATTCTACTTGTCTCATTGGGCAACCTTTGGATCGTGATTTGAGTGCGATTTTGCAGCGCCAGGTGAAATTAAGCAATGATGCAAATTGTTTTGCTTTGTCGGAGGCGGTGGATGGGGCGGCTGCTGGGGCGGCGGTTGTTTTTGGGGTGATTATTGGGACGGGTACTGGTGGTGGGGTTGTTGTGAATCGGATGGTGTTGGAGGGCCCTAATGCGATTGCTGGGGAATGGGGGCATAATCCTTTGCCTTGGCCGCTGGCTGAGGAGTTACCGGGGCCTTCGTGTTATTGTGGCAAAAGCGGTTGTATTGAAACATTTTTGTCTGGGCCGGGTATGGTGCGAGATTTTCAAGCGATGAGTGGGTTATCAAAAACACCGTTTGATATTGTGGCTTTAGCTGATGCGGGTGATCAGGGGGCTGCGGCCTGTTTGTCACGCTATGTTGATCGGCTGGCGCGAGGATTAGCGAGTATTATCAATGTGTTAGATCCTAATGTGATTGTATTAGGTGGGGGGATGTCGAATATTGAGCGGTTATATACTGAGGTGCCGCGTTTGTGGGGGCGTTATGTGTTTTCAGATCGGGTGGATACGGTATTAAGACGGGCAAAGCATGGGGATTCTAGCGGGGTGCGTGGTGCGGCGTGGTTGTGGCCGATTGATTGTGAGATGGGGTAGGGAATGGTGGGCAACAAAAACCCGTTACCCACCCTACGGTGCTGGATAATTTATTTTTTGGATAGGTTTAACCTAAATTCTGAGCGACAAAATCCCAGTTGACGAGATTCCAAAAGGCTTCGAGGTATTTTGGACGGGCATTGCGATAGTCAATATAGTAAGCGTGTTCCCATACGTCACAGGTGAGTAGGGCGGTTTGCCCTGAAGTCATGGGGGTTGCGGCATTGCTGGTGCTGACTAGGGCTAAACTGCCATCGGCCTTTTTGACGAGCCAACCCCAGCCTGAACCAAAAGTGGTGACTGCGGTTTTGGTAAACTCTTCTTTGAATTTGTCAAAGGAACCAAATGTGCTGTTGATGGCATCTGCTAAGCTACCAGAGGGTTGCCCGCCGCCGTTAGGGCTTAAGCAGTTCCAATAAAAGCTATGATTCCAAACTTGGGCGGCGTTATTAAACATGCCACCAGAAGACTTTTTGACAATGTCTTCCAATGACATGTCGGCAAATTCAGTATCCTTGATCAGGTTATTGAGGTTGGTGATGTAAGTTTGGTGATGTTTGCCGTGGTGAAACTCTAAGGTTTCTTTGGAAATGTGTGGTTCTAGGGCGTTGAGTTCGTAAGGCAGGGCTGGTAGGGTATGTGCCATAAAAAATATATCCTATTTTTGTAAGTGAATAAAAAACGGTCATTTTTGCAAACGTTATGCGCAACCAGTAAATGTTGATTTATTTTTTTTTTTCAAGTTGCGATGATTTATGTTTTTGATTTTCAAGACAGTCTCTATAGAATGCTGATAACGCTGATATTTCACATTTAATGTGAAATACCGTTTTTGCGCGCAAAAACTTTGCGTGGCATCAGTTGTCAGTGGGCGGGCGCATTCCCAAAAAAACATTATCAATCTCAATCGTGCCGAAGCAAAATCAATTTGGAACGAAAAACAAACGCAAAATCAATTTGGAACGAAAAACGCAAAATCAATTTGGAACGAAAAACAAACGCAAAATCAATTTTGCACAACTCAACCGAGATTAATAAAATGACCCTTTTTTGGGAATGCGCCCCAGTGGGCTTTATGTACTAGGCAAAGTTTGTCTGGCAAAAATTTTGCCTTTTGCTCACTGTTATCAGTTACCCAAAAGTTGTGTTGAATACGAGAACAAGCGTTTTCCGCTATGTGAACATTTTAATAGGTGATTATGAATTACCCATAGTTAATTAATAATCGGAGTTAATAACCGGCCGTTATTCAACTTCAATTCTTAAATGCTTTTCTTCGAGCATTTGATACCAGGCATTATCTTTAGCGAGTTCAATATCTTTCAACTCGGACATTTCTCGCTCCTCTTTAAGTTCTTGGTGTATCAAATCAAATTCATTTTTCAATTGTGAGTTGTCTTCTCTCAATTGTGAATTTTCGGCTTTCAGTTGTGTGTTTTCGGCATTGGTGTGTGATTTCTCATCTCGCAATTGTGCTTTCTCAATGCGTAGCCGTGAGATATCCGTTTTTAAACGTGCGTTTTCTTCTCTAAGAGGCTGAATAGAGGAGTCATTGCTGGTGCCGATACGCACTTTTGAGGGTTTTGGTACTTTAATAGTCATTGTCTTCATCCTTATTCAGAAAAATAGGTTTATTTTTATAAGATGATTTAGGAATAATGTCATGGTGTTTTATTATTTTGATAGGTTATATCATTCCCGCCTGTGATGAATACTACTTATTCAAAGCGTAGACTGTTTTTTTCTATTCGTCAAATAATCGCTGAATGACAATGAACAATGAACAATGAACAATGAATAATTAGTTTAATAGAATGGATATGATCTTGATTTGTTAAGTGCTTGATTTTATGACTGTTTTCAAGATTATGTCTCAATTCGAGCCACTTGCAAAATAGATAGAACGCTGATTAATCATGATGATCATGATTAATAACTGATTAAAATGATAATTGATAACTGATAACTGATAACTGATAACTGATAACTGATTTGGCAACTGAACGAAAATCCTTTGTTGACTGGTTTCGCAACGCTTCACCTTATATCCATGCTCACCGTGGTTGTACTTTTGTGATAAGCGTAGGGGGGGAGGCTGTACACGATCCCCATTTTTCTTATTTGATTCATGATATTGCGTTATTGAGCAGTTTAGGTATACGCTTAGTCTTGGTGCATGGGATTCGCCCTCAAATTGAACACGGTTTGCGTATGCGGGGGCGGCAATCACGTTATGTCAAGGGTATACGCATTACTGATGAAGTCGCGCTTGAGTGTGTGAAGGCGGCCTGTGGAGAGGTGCGTACAGAGATTGAAAGCTTGTTATCAATGGGTTTGAGCAATTCGCCTAGTACCCAAGTTCGCATTCAGACGAATTCGGGTAATTTTATTACGGCCCGCCCTTTGGGTGTACGTGAGGGGGTGGATTATAGTTACACGGGGAAAGTGCGCCGCGTTGATGCTGAGGCGATTACACGTAGACTGGATGAAGGCTGTATCGTGTTGATTTCTCCGGTAGGCTATTCTCTTACGGGAGAAACGTTTAATTTATTGACGGAAGAAGTGGCAATGGAGGTGGCGATTGCTCTAGGAGCGACTAAATGGCTTTGTTTAATCGAAAATGAGGGTGTTTTTGATACTGCTGGGCAATTGGTGCGGCAATTGACGGTGCTTGAAGCGCAACATGAGTTGGACACGCAACAGCCGTTGGGATGTCATCGACAAGTGCTTCATGCGGTGAAGGCTTGTGATAACGGGGTTGAACGAGTGCATCTGGTTTCACGGCACATTGAAGGGGCTTTATTGCTGGAGTTATTCACTCGTGATGGCATCGGCACGCTCATTAGCATTGATCCTTATGAACACATCCGTTCAGCGACAATAGATGATGTGGGTGGGTTGCTTGAATTGATTGAACCTTTGGAAGATGCGGGGATTTTGGTGCGGCGTTCGCGTGAGAAATTGGAGATGGAAATCAATTATTTTACGGTGCAAGAACGTGATGGGATGATCATCGCGTGTGCTGCTTTGTACCCTTTTCTTGAGGCAAGTATGGCAGAATTAGCTTGTTTAGCGGTGCATAGCCACTATCGCGGTGCTAACCGAGGTGATGCGTTATTGTCTTTTTTGGAACGCTCCGCTCTTGAGAAAGGCATTACTCAGATTTTTGTGTTAACGACTCGTACTGCTCATTGGTTTGCCGAAAGGGGTTTTGTAGCGGCCGATTTAGATTCATTGCCCGTTTCACGACAGGCACTGTATAACTATCAGCGCAATGCTTTGGTATTTGTTAAACGACTTTGTCAATGAACAGTTATCAGTTCTTTGCTGCAAGTTTTGCGCGCAAAACTTTTGCGTGGATATCAATTATAAGTTATCAGTTATCAATTGCAATTCTTATTAATTAACTGATGTTACGCAGACTGATTCTTGGGCGAACACACAGGTTCGCCCCTACACCCAATATTACTGTGGACTCTTGGGCGAACACACCGGTTCGCCCTTACACCAATATCACTGT
>QNEL01000037.1 GCA_003645185.1 Candidatus Parabeggiatoa sp. nov. 3 | reverse complement strand
TCAATCTGTTTTTTCTCAATTTTTCGACTAACTTTTTACTCTCCAACTTTTCGAAAGTCAATTAAAACTTCTTTATTATCCAATTTCTTTCCTTTTTCCATTAAAATCTTATGAGAATTGAACCGTTGAACACTCATTGGCCTCTCGTTGATATTTTAAAATTGAACAATTGAACGCTCATTGGCCTCTCGTTGATATTTTAAAATTAAACAATTGAACACTCATTTCACCCATATTGACCTCTAAAACTGAACAACGGGACATTCAAAAATATTTAACAAAATCAACTACTTATTTTTATTCTTTTTTCTGACATAACAGGTACTCAACAAATGATCAGCGTAATGGCGCATTCCCCAAAAAAGGGTTATCGCAAAATAACAGGAACGAAAATATCACGGCAAAATAAATTTGGAACGAAAATAAAACGCAAAATAAATTTTGCACTCCAAGACTCAAACGCAAAATAAATTTGGAACGAAAATCAAACGCAAAATAAATTTTGCACTCCAAGACTCAAACGCAAAATAAATTTGGAACGAAAATCAAACGCAAAATAAATTTTGCACTCCAAGACTCAAACTTCGACGACTCAAATTGATAATGACCTTTTTTTGGGAATGCGCCCTCAGCGTAATCACATTGAAATTATAATCAATAACATCAAGCTCGTTTAATCCTTTTTTTATTAAGTAATCCTTGTCGTTATTTTATCCTTTATTAGACATTATACCGATTTGTTAAGTACTTGATTTCATTTGCGCTCGAAAACAACGCCAAAGCGCGTTTTTTTAACGCAAGAGACGCAAGAGACGCTATTTAAATCGGAATAATGTTTCAAGATTATATAATTTATCCTTTCATAAGCAAACAATCCTTGTAGTTATATTTTGTAGTTATATTTTGTTATAAGCAAAAAAAACCTCCGACATTTTAAAAACCTCGGGGTATTTTCTTAAGCAAACTTATCATTTATAAATCTTATGAAAGCATTATTAAGAGAGATGAAGTGATAGTTGATGTGATGATTGAGAATTGAGAATTGAGAATTGAGAATTGAGAATTGAGAATTGAGAATTGAGAATGGTTATCCTATGCACTTTAATCCAGAACAAACTTCTTTTGGACGGCATGAAACTGTGAACAATTAGTAGCCGATTATCCAGGATATTACGCATTACGCGAAACAGTAGGCATTCATCAACTTTATCGAATTAAAGAATTAGAAAAAATAGAGGCCATCTACTTTTTGCAACAACATTATCAAAACTTTTGACAAAATTTAATGGGCTCAAGTTATGTAGGGTGGGTAACGTGTTTTTGTTGCCCACCATCTTAAATAAATGTAGGGGGCCGGTAACGTGTTTTTGTTGCCCACCCTACATAGAAGTTTTATTTATGCCCGTGTGCAATATATACCCATTCATCTGATAAACTCTCCTTTTTTTCATGCCATCTTAACCAGGTATTTTATTATGCAACAGGCTATCTATCGTACTCACTTGTTTTTATTGCTATTTTTTTCGCTCACACTGTCCCCCGCTTTTGCAAATGATGATCCAAGGGCAATTGTTCAAGCGGCTATTGACTACTGGCGCGATGCCTCGTCTTATTCAGTATCAGACATGACGATTCACCGTCAATATTGGCAACGCACAATGACGTTGCGCGTGTGGACACAGGGCATGAAAGATGCCTTGGTACGGGTGCTCAAACCCAAAAAGGATAAGGGTAACGGAACCCTGACGAAAGATGACACAATGTGGACTTTTTCCCCTAAAACAGGCCGCATCATCAAAATCCCATCCAGTATGATGAACAAAAGCTGGATGGGCTCGGATTTCTCCAATAACGATATCGCAAAGGCCGACAATTTACTCAAACACTACACACACAGTCTTATAGACAAGGAAACCATGGGCGGGCAAGATGTCTTTGTTATCAAAGCCGTACCCTTTGAAGATGCCCCCGTCGTTTGGGGCTTCGAGATAGTCAAAGTGCGTGCTGATCACCTGCTATTAGAACATGCTTTCTATGATCAAGATGATCAGTTAGTCAAGAAAATGGAAACACGGGATATTGACTGGATGGGCGGCAAACTGATTGCGACGACTCAACGCATGACAAAAATCGAAACGCCTGATGAATGGACAGAAATTGTGGTGAAAGAGGCAGAATTTCAAATCAATGTGTCTGACAATTGGTTTACTCGATCCAACCTGCGTAATCCACGACAATAGATAATATCACGATCTTGTCGGGTGGGATCGCGGGCACCCAACGCCCGCGATCCCACCATCCTGATATAAAATAAATAAACGCGCTTTGACGCTAAAGACGCTAAAGACGCTATTGATTCGCCGTAAAAAGATAAATCGAATTCAAAGCTCTCTTGCGTCTCTTGCGTCTCTTGCGTCTCTTGCGTTTATTTTTTTCATCAATAAATACAAGTCTATCCAAAAATATTGTCGTTATAGACGGAAATTATCAGTTCCCATTGAAAGTTAACTCAACAATACTGGGTAAAGCGCCATAACGTCCTTCTAAATAATCTCTTTGCCAAGCTTCATTTTGGCGCGGTTTAAAATCCGTTAATGGATACAATTGTGTGGCTTGTTCAGAATCTTTTTCTATTAACCAAATCTGATCTCGACGCAGTAGCGTTTGATCCAATATCGAACTATCATGCGTCGTAAAGATCAGTTGAGCCCCGCGTTTATTCAAACTCTGATTATGAAACAAGCGAATTAAAAATTGCATCAAAGTAGGGTGAAGACTATTATTGAGTTCATCAACCACTAAAATGTGCCCCTTTTCTAAAATGTCGATTAAAGGGCCAGCCAATGCGAATAATTTTCGCGTACCTTCCGATTCATCATCTGCATCAAAGGGTACAGCGTTATTCGTATTTTTTTCATGATGCAAGAATTTGATCGTGCGCTTGCCTAATTGTTCTCTCATTTCGAGCGGCAATTTAAAAAGCAAGTCTTTCTCGGCATTCAGCTGATTTTCTACTCTCAGATCAACAATATTTAAATCTGCCGACGCTAAAAACGACACAATTTTCTGTTTATGAGCCGTATTGAGACATTGCTTCAGTGTCAAGCTATTGAGTATATCGGAACCGCTATTAAAAACGGTTAAGGTTTGAGTAAACCAATCAAAAATAGATTTCAGTTTCTGACTATGCTGTTCACTATTCAGCATTTTTGCCGTTGAAAGAAATAAGGCTTTATAATGAGTCGCCGCTTGCCATTGTTCACGCAAATCCATTCCACTGATGAGTTGATCACTGATAAACCAGTGTTGTGTCTCAGGATCATAAATCCGTTCAAGCCATTGTTCCTCATTGACAAATAGCCATTCATGCTTGACGCATTCACTTGTTAAGGCAAAACCATATTGATATTGTACCCCGTCTTTAATAAAAATCGCTTCAAACTCACTAGGTGACTGATTGGGTTTGAGTAAGAAAGGTTTAATATTAATCGGTTCATCGTCTTCGCAATTTTTGGCCGAATTTTTCACAAAATCATGCATAAAAGCGATAGCACGAATCAAATTACTCTTGCCTGCCGCATTCGCGCCATAAATAGCGGCTGATTTCACTAAACGTGGCACAGTAGAACGTTTTAATGAAAACGTGTTTTCGTCTTGAAGTTCTTGAGTCGAATCAGCGGCGAGACTGAGTGTTTGAGTGCCTTGAATAGAACGAAAATTGGTGACATTAAATTCAATAAGCATAGGTGCCTCATTTAGTTGTCTAAAAAAATGGGTGATGTGATAGAACGCTGATTTGACTGATTATCAATTATCATGATCTGCGCTGTTTTTTTTGATTTGTTAAATTTTAATCAGTGTTAATCATGATTATCAGTTTGTAGCGTTCTATCTATCACTTTCATCACCCACATTTTTTTCATTTTAATCAGTGTTAATCATGATTATCAGTCAAATCAGCGTTCTATCTATAACTTATGAATATGATGATCTGGAAAGACTGGAAAGACTGGAAAGACTCATTCCAGATTTTCAGGCCCAATTCGATAATAAGTATAATCACAGACAACTATTTTGATAATTTGAGATCAATGACTTTTTGCTTGAAATCAAGAGTTAAAATAAATTGGCTCAAAATATCATTACCAATGAAACCATTTATCCCTAAATTTTCTTTAATAGCTCCAAATTCAACTTCTACAGCATCTAATTCAAATTCATCAATAATGATTTTATCCACTTGCTGACATAAGACTTCTTGTGTTCCCGTACCTATACCAAATAGGCGTTTAATTACAGCCGGTTTATGATAGTCAAATTCGACGAGATCAATATCTATTATTGTGCTTGATGAGCCAGTATCTATAATGCAGTTAGGAACAATGATGGTTTTTCCGCCATAAATAAGTGTTATGTTGATCCATATCAAACCTTGTTTCCATTCAAACTTCATTGAAGTATTCCTTTAAGTGGCACATTTTCTACAATAAATTCTTTTGGCGTGCTGGGAAGTGAATAGAGTACTTCTTTTCCTTGGCGATTATATGCTTGATACGCTTGGCGAATTTCTTTGGCATCCTCACTTACCATCAGAATTTCACCTTCTAGTATCTTGAATTGATTTGAAGAAATGGGTTCTTCGACGATATTTCCTAGCAAAATAAATTTATTGGGGTAAAGTGCTTTGATTTTAGCCCATTTCATGATTTTTTCCGCTTCAAGTTGTTTGTTATGACTTAATGATCACTCATTCGTTCAAATAATGGGCGAAAACATTTTTCGCCCGATTTGCTTACTGACTTCGCAAAATCAATTTTAAACGAAAATACCTTCGCAAAATCAATTTGGAACGAAAATCCCACCAAAGTTTGCGTTTTGTATAGCCCAATATTTCAAAGTCAAGATATTTTTTGAACTCATATTATCAAGTTATAGATTTTTTAAATCCTTTTAATCTGCAAGGTATTTATAATCTCACGCGAAGACGCGAAGGGGGAATGGTGGGCAACAAAAACCCGTTATCCACAAAACTTTAGGCTATTCGCAATTTGCGAATCAAAAAGTGATGCTCGAATACAACAATTTCTAAATATAGTCTATACTTAATTTGTTAACGACAGAAATTGTATATGAAAGGATTGGATCGTGGTGCTACCGGGGTTTTAATTCGGTATAGAAACCATGTGAATTATAGCGTTTTATGAAGCGTAAAAAACATCCGTCGTAGGGGCAAGCCCTTGCTCAAGCCCTTTTTTGTATTTAACCCTATCGAAAAAGGCTATGTTAAAGGGCTGTTTTGAAAAAACGCTTTTATTATAACGACTATACTGAATGGAGAAAGCTTGAATGAATACCAAAATGAGTATGATCTATTGGAAAGGAGAAAAGTTTTGGGTTGGAAAACTCTTGGAGCATCCTAAAATTATGACTCAAGGTGAGACTTTGGAAGAATTAGAGGACAATTTGAAAGAGGCTTACATGCTCATGACTATGGATGAGGTGCCTCAAGGTTATCAAGTTAAAGTAAACGCGCTTTTTTGCAACAGACGCTAAAGACGCTATTGATTCTCCGTAAAAAGATAAATCGAAATCAAAGCTCTCTTTTTGCGTCTCTTGCGTCTCTTGCGTTAAAAAAAATTCCCAATCAACGCCCTAGAGCCAATCCAAGTGCTAAACGAATTAAATACAACTCATTCTCAATTACACAGGAGCTTATATAGATATGAAACTCAAAACACAACAGATGTTGTCTATCATCGCGACAACGGCCGGTTTGAGTTTGCCGCTGATGGTTGACGGCGCGGAAACTCAAACACAGGCTGCGTTGGAAGCCGTGGAAAATTGCCCGACTTTGATTGCTCAATTCAGACAAACGGCAATAGAGGAAATGGAAAAGAGTGTCGATGCTAGTCTCCAAAACGCCATTCGATGGGGATTTTGTGGTGGGTATTATTACGATGAGTCACCTAACTATGGGCCTGTTCCCGCATCTGTATCTGCGGGTGCTCCAGTACCACCTACCGCTCTTGGTGGCAGTGCCACTGAATACTCGGAAACCAATGTCCAAGTCACTGGTGTTGATGAGGCAGATTTTGTCAAGAATGATGGGGCTTATATTTATATGCTGGCAAATGGCAAGTTTCGCATTGTCGATGCTTGGCCGCCGGAACAGGCCTCTGAAATCGCGGCTGTTGAGATTGAAGGGGAGCCTAAAAAATTGTTTGTGCATGACGGGCGAGCCTTGATTTATTCCTCTTTGGATCGCATCGGGCAAAATGGCTCTAATTCCTCGTATTATCACGGTGACAGCGAATGCACTTATGGATACGACTGCGAATTTACCGGTGATGGACGTGAATTGAAAATCACTGTGCTTGATATCACTGAAGTGACACAACCCAAACTACTGCGAGAATCGCGTTTCTCAGGCTCGTACTTAAATTCGAGACGCATTGGCAATGCGGTTTATTCGGCCGTTATCTTTCCTGAACCCCACATTCCCGGTGTCAAGTATTGGCCCGATGATGAAGACTGGAACGATACGCTTTGTTCTAATGATGCTCAAAAACAGATTGATTTCGAGGAGATTAAGGCGCCATTTGAGGCCCTGAAGACTGAAAATCGTCAGCTGATCAATTCAGCCGATATTACCCAATGGTTGCCGGCGGTTAAAGAGGTTTATTATATTGCCGATGCCGATCAAACCCAACAACCTCATTCGCTTTTAGCGAACTGTGATAATTTTTATCGCACTAAACAACAGGCCGGTATGAACTTCCTGTCGATTATCTCAATGGATATCAACGGCGAATCCCCCCTGCAAGCGACTACCATTATGGGCAAACCTGGTGCCGTTTATGCTTCCCACTCTGCCCTGTATGTCGCGGCTAAACATTCACAACGATCCATGAGAACACCGTGGTTTTTTAGCGATGATAGTGATATCGAGGAAGCCAGCACGATTCACAAATTCAAGTTAAGCAATGAACCTCCCGCTTCCCAATATCAAAGCAGCGGTGTCGTGAAAGGCCGCGTACTCAACCAATTTTCAATGGATGAATATGACGGCTTTTTCCGCCTCGCCACGACTACCGGCCGTTTGCCTAACCCAAAAACGCACAGCACCATTTCGATTTTAGAGGATAAATCGGGTGAATTGGTAGTCGTCGGGGAAATTGATAACATCGCGCCCACTGAAGACATTCGCTCTGCGCGTTTTATAGGCGATAAAGGATACGTGGTGACGTTCAAGAAAACCGATCCGTTGTTCGTCTTTGATCTCTCCGATCCCCAGAAACCTGCGATTGCTGGTGAATTGAAAATCCCCGGTTTCTCAACCTATATGCACCGATTGGATGACGATCATCTCCTCACAATTGGTTACGATGCCGATGATCAAGGCAGTTTTGCTTGGTTTCAAGGCATCATGTTGCAAATCTTTGATGTCTCCGACATGACAAACCCCATGCTCACGCATAAAACCGTCATCGGCACGCGCGGTTCCACTTCGGAAGCGGCCACTAACCACCTCGCCTTTAATTACTTTGGTTCCAAAGGTTTGTTAGCCATCCCAATGACGATATGTGAAAATGGCCAAGAATGGAGTGGCAGTGGGGGCAGTTATGGCGATTTGATGACGTTTAGTGGCCTGTTAGTGTATCGCGTCAACGCAGAAACGGGTTTTGAATTAGTCGGTGATGTACCCCATATTGCCCCAGAAGCGCAAAAGACTGATCGAGGTTTAGTCTCCATATTTCCTGGTGGAAACAAGAGAAATATGTGTGGTAATTGGTGGACACAATCCAATTCTTATGTCAAACGTTCCATCTTCATGGATGACTATGTGTTTTCGATTACTGAAGACACGATTAAAGCGAACGCGCTTTCTGCCCTTGGCAAAGACATTGCGGTGATCCATTTCGATAACGAACCTGAATGCGATGCTTTCCATGCTGATTTATGCCCTACCGAAGGCGTTTGCCTATCGCTGAATGGCAATTGGGAAGACAAATTGTGCCGCTTACCCTCGTATAGCCCCTTACGTTCCTCAAAAAGCTTTAGCGATATCTGTACGGCCAGTTATAATCCTGACACAGAAACGCTAGAGATGCCTTGCGTTGATAATCGCGGTATTCAGCACAGTGCGACATTATCCATGACAGAGGATTTTCCGGGCTTACAACTCACACTGACAAAGAGTCAACCGACAATTCTAAAAATCGCCTCACGCGGTTGTGAAGTCAGCTACGATCCAAAGCAAGACACTGTGCGTATTCCTTGTGTCAATCGTCAAGGTAGTCGCGAAATCTATTGGATCGAATTGAAAGTGTTGAATCAAGAACCCTTGATTGTAGAAGTGACGGATTTTGGAACCAATTAGCTGGTGGGTAACGGGTTTTTGTTGCCTGCCCCATTTCCATAAAATTTGTTGGCGGTTTATTCTTGCCTGATTTCTGTTTGTAAGCCGATTTCATTCAACAGGTTAATAAAGGGATCAGGATTCAGTTCTTCCACATTCACCATCGTTTTGACATCCCAATCGCCGTTTGCAATCAAAATCGCGGCAGCAACTGGAGGCACGCCAGCGGTATATGAAATCGCTTGCGCCTCTACTTCTTCATAGCATTTTTCATGATCACAGATGTTGTAAATGAAAATGCTTTTTTCAACACCATCCTTTTCCCCTGTTATCAGGTTGCCAATACAGGTTTTGCCTGTATACCCAGATGCTAATGAAGCGGGATCGGGTAAACAAGCTTTGACGACTTTTAAGGGAACGACTTCTAGCCCTTCTGTTGTCGTGATGGGATTATGGTTTAATAAACCGATCTGTTTTAACACGTTGAAACAATTGATATAATGATCGCTAAAGCCCATCCAGAAACGAACGGTGTCAACGTCTAAATTGATGGCCAGAGAATGAATTTCATCATGCCCCATTAAATACACTTGATGTTCTCCCACTACAGGAAAGTCATAACGTTTTGATTTGGCATGATGCCCACATTCTTTCCATTGCCTGTCTTCCCAATAGCTGACACTTTCCAAAATTTCACGTAGATTGATTTCGGGATCAAAGTTAGTGGCAAAAAATTTACCATGATCGCCAGCATTGATATCCATAATGTCAATCACACTGATTTTGTCAAACTCATGTTTTAAGGCATAAGCGCAATAAGCGTTGACAACACCCGGATCAAACCCCGCACCTAAAATGGCTGTGAGCCCCTTTTCTTTAAACAAGTCTCTTTTGGGCCATTCAAATTCAGCATACCAAGGATATTTGGCATTAATCACCTCAATCTCTTCATGAACGGCCGTGTCTATGTAAGCCGCGCCGGCCTCAATACAGGCATCCATAATCGACATGTTGAGAAAAGCACTACCCACATTGATCACTATCTCAGACTGGGTTTCTTGAATCAGTTTCACGACGTTGGCAATTTCACTGGCATCAAGCTGTTTTGCATACAGTTTTTGATTGACATCGGCCAAATTGTTTTTCCGGTGAATGCTGTCGATGATCTGTTCGCATTTTGAGAGTGTTCTTGAGGCAATGCAAATCTTACCCAAAACCGCGTTATGTTGAGCACATTTATGGGCAACCACATGCGCGACTCCACCTGCACCGATAATCAGTACATTTTTTTTCATATTGAGCGATTTCCTTAGGATAAGTTGTTTTTGAAATCAGTATAATCAAACGTTTTGACGATTTCATGGATACCATCGAGTCTTTTGACGACAATAGAAGGCATTTTCAGGCCGTTGAACCAGTTCATTTTAACCATGGTGTATCCGCCCGCATCGGCAATCGTGATTTGATCGCCCACTTTTAATTTGGATTTGAAATGAAAAGTGCCGAAAATGTCGCCAGCAAGACAGGTTTTTCCGGCTATCATGTATCGGTATTCACCTTGATTTGAACCCTTGATTGTCGCTTCCGCTCGGTATTCTAATAGATCTAACATATGGGTTCCTATTGAACTGTCTACAATAGCGATATCGATTTCATTATGGACGATATCCAATACGGTTGTGACGAGATCAGTGGATTTTGTTACGACAGCATCTCCCGGTTCCAAATAAACTTGAATCTCAAAACGCTGGCTAAAGGCTTTCAATTTTTGCGCGAATTTTTCCAACGGATAATTTTCTGAGGTAAACGCAACCCCGCCACCTAAACTCACCCATTCTAATTGCGGCAACAGTTCAACATAAGTCTCACTGATGGTATCCAGCATGGCTGAATAGGCTTCAAAATCCTCGTTTTCACAATTGAAATGAAACATCACCCCATTAATCAAATGTAAGACTTGATGTATTGCATTATAGTCGGTTACGCCAAGCCTTGAATAGCGTCTGGCGGGATCGGCTATATCATAGTCGGAAAAACTGATTTGCGGATTGATGCGTAACCCAATATCAAGATGGCTGACTTGATCATGAAAAGCCTTTAATTGAGAGATTGAATTAAAGATGATTTTGTTTGAATAGGCCTTTAATTCTTGGATATCCTCTGCAGAAAAGGCAACACTGTAAGCATGAACTTCTCCATGAAAAGTTTCATGGCCTAATCTGGCTTCGTATAAGGAACTGCTTGTTGTGCCATCTAAGTATTGGCTCATTAAATCAAAAACGGACCAAGTTGAGAAGCATTTTAAGGCGAGTACTGATTTTGCACCTGAAAGTTCTTTAACTGATTGAATTTTAAGTAAATTGTGGCGTAACCTGTTTTCATCTATCAGGTAATAGGGGGTTTTTAAAATCATGTTTATTGGTTGTAGGGTGGGTAAGGTGGGGTGCATTTCTAAAAAAGAGTCATCATAGATAAATCTTGAAGGTCCGATTTTCGTTTCAAATTTATTTTGCTTCGGCGTAATTGGAGTGCAAAATTTATTTTGCTTTCGGCCTATTGGAGTGCAAAATTTATTTTGCTTTCGGCTGCGACAGCCAAGACTGATAATGACCCTTTTTTTGGGAATCTGCCTAAGCTTAATGTGGGTAAAATACAAAATCGGCTACCCGACAAATCTTTTTTTTTATTTTTTTAAAATTTAAGGGGCCGGCAAAAAAACACGTTGCCTGCCCCCTACATGATTTAAATTTTAAGGAGGATAAACAAAGTATTAATTCGTTTATCCACGTCATCCGTTGTACTCTCATTGATCAGGAATGATGACGACGTTTTAAGGAGGATAAACAAAGTATTAATTCGTTTATCCACGTCATCCGTTGTACTCTCATTGATCAGGAATGATGACGACGTTGGGTTTGGAGTAGGGGCTTTTGCCGCTGCAATTGTAAGCTTGGACGGCGATATAAACGGCAGTGCCTGGGCTTAATTGACGCAAAATTTGGTTTTGTGGGCCTAAATCTATGGCCGTCATTTGATTGAGTGTGATTTCACTGATGTCAGAGTAGGGGGCGTAGGATAAAATATACCCTTCTGCTTTGCTGACTGTTGTCCAAATGGCTTGGGCATGATTTTCGCTGACGGTGACTTGAAGTTTAGGGGCTTCTGGTATGGGTGTCACGCCTGGGGTACAGGGGGTTGATACCAATGCGATATCATCAACAAAGAATCTCATCGCGGCTCCGCCGACAACATTGGACTCAATGTACAGTTGATGAATTTGATTATCGGCATAAGCACTGATGTCGCTTGTGATTTGGGTATATTCTGGATATTGGGCTGCATCGGCTTCTGTGATGCCAAAAATGGGTTGGTTATCAATACTGATTTGTAAATAACCGGGACTTTCGGCACTGGGTATTTGTAACCAGAAACTTAAGCCGGTTGTGCCTACGGGTATGATTAAGGTTTGTTCAAGGGATTCGATTCTGGCTGGATAGGCGCTGCCAAACCAGGCGAAGTATTCGCCGGTGTGTGCTTGACTGGGAAAATCTGGATCGCCACAAGTCGTATGACTACAAATGGCTGAGATGCCAAGGCTATCTGTTTCATGCCATACGGGATTCGGGGTGCCGAGTTCAAAGCTGCCATCGCTGATGGCTGCTAGTGGGTTGTCGTCATTGATAATCGTCACTTTTGCAGGTTCGGCTAATTCGGTACTCGCGCCGCCGGTGGGATTGAGTAAGCTGACTTTGAAGCTTTTCTCTTTTCCATAATAGCTGTTATCAGTGATAGGTACGGTAAAGGTTTGCTTACGGGTGTCACCATCTGGCCAGGTTAGGGTACCTGTGACGGGAGTATAATCAATGCTGGCATGGGCTGAGTCGTCAGAAGTCATGTAATTCACAGTGATTTGGCCGCGATGGCCTAACAATCGCTTGACTTCAAAGGTGACTAACCCACTGTTTTCATTGACAGTGTACTCGGTTTGGGCAAACTGTAATAGGCCGGCATCTTGTTGTACTATTTCAACATCATCAATTAGGATAGCGGTTGTTGCGTTATCGTGGCCGTAAACTTCTGAATAAAAAAACACGTCATGGAGTCTGCCATCGGCATAAGCACGGATATCGAGGGAAACCAGTTTGTAATCGGCATATTCAGCGGCTTTGTCTGATGTGATCACAAAATGCTCGTGACTATCAATCATAACAGTCAGGATATCAGAAAGGCTGCCACTGGCTGGTGGGGGTATTTTGAGCCAAAAATTTAATTTGGTGCTTTCTAAAGGCATGATAAAGCTTTGTATGGCAAAAGCGGCCGTGGGTAGGGGTATGCCGCCAAAAAAGATCATATGCTCACCTGTGCGGGCTAATCTGGGATTAGCAAAAATCGCACTTTCACGTAATCCGGTAATGCCGCTATTCCAGAAGGGTTGGGGTAAATCGGGTTGCCCAAATTCAAAGCTACCGTCTGCGATGCCGAGGCTATATTCATTGTCAGCAATGGCGACGAGACTTTGTTCTTCTTCATTGAGTGTGGCGCCGCCAGTGGGATTGGATAAGACGACGGTTAAGGTTTTTTTGCCATCAAATACGGTATCATCCAATATGGGTATGTTGAATGTTTTGTTCTCTTTGTCGCCATGAGCCCAAGTCAGGGTTCCAGCGGTTTGGGTATAGTCGCTACCGGCTTTCGCAGTGCCGTCTATCGTGGCATAGTCTACTGATACGATACCTTGATCGCCTTCTTGACGGGCGACTTCAATTTGGACTGAGTTGAGATTCTCTTCGATGCCATAGTTGATTTGATAGATAAAGAAATCATCTATGCGTGTGTAGTCGCTGATGCCAGTTAATTCAAAGTGCCCTGCGCCATCATTATCTATAATAGTGACTTTGCTTTGCTTTGGAGGATTGGCAATCAGGTTGCCAGTTGGATTTTGTAAGGCTATCGAAAAGGCTTCTTCAAAGCTTTCTGGGTGGCTGTCATCCAGAATCGTGACGGCAAAGCTTTTGGGATTGATATCGCCATCTTCCCAAACCAAGGTGCCGGCCGTGGCAGTATAATCTTCACCTGCTATGGCAGAGCCATCCACTGTGAGGTAGTCGACTGAGACGCGCCCTGTCGCACTCCACTGACGGTTGACTTCAATGGTGATAGCACTACCCGTTTCTGGCACGATAACCCCTTTGGTTAGGAAGTCGAAGACTACCGTTTCTGCTGGTAGGGCTTTGACGGCGGCTAGTGCATCAAGACGGGGAAAGGTGAGGCCGTTTTTGACATCAGTGATCATGACGCCGGTTTTTTCCATCATGATTTCTATTGAAGTGGGCGTTAGCGTGGGATAGAGTTCTAGCATTAAAGCGGCGACACCAGCTGCGATAGGGGTGGAAAAGGATGTACCGTTTTTCGTAATCTGTCCACCGCTTATCATTGAAGACGTGATATTCACGCCTGGGGCGAGGATATCGACTAGGTGATTGCTATTACTAAAATCAGCGACTTCACCGGCCATATCTGTCGCGCCGACTGCGATAGCGTCATTCAAACAAGCGGGTGAGGCAATCATATCCGTAAAACCGTCATTACCGACTCCGACAAAAATAGAAACCCCTTGTTCTCGCAGTTGTTTAAAAATTGTAGCGGTAGCGGGATCATCGTCATCGCAGACATTAGAAAAAGCACCACTGCCTAAACTGAGCGTGATGATTTGAACAGGTTGTGTGCTGAGATTGGCGCGAATCCAATCTAAACCGGCTAGGATATCGGACTGTAAAGGGGCACTGAAGATGCCGATCTGGCTGGAGACTTTGATGGCGACAATACCGGCATCGGGTGCAATACCTTGTGGCCCCGTGATCGTCCCCGCGACGAAGGTACCATGCCCCATGCCATAGATATCATCTTCAGCGAAAGTGCTTTCATTGGTACCGAATGGCGGACAGGAGCGATCTGAAAAACAATGTTGCGCGACGATACTATCGGCCAAATCGGGATGATCGGTATCAATCCCTGAATCTAAGACGGCGACGGTGACACCTTTACCGGTATAAGGGAGGGCATGAACCGCATCGACATTGATTTGCGGTTTGCTGTCGGCTAACAGAAACTCGTACTGTTTATCTAATTGAATCGAAACGACTTCAGGGTGATTTTGCAAAATCGTGATCGCTTGATGCGAGAATTTTCCAGCGAAAGCGGGTATATAGTAATACTGACGTTTCAATTTGAAATCAGATGCTGTTTTGGAACGAGTCGCGGATAAGGAGGCCAAGACAGTGGCTTGACTCTGCGCGATGAGCTGTCTACGCTGTTTATCTGATACTGTGCCTCGAAAGCCTTGTCTGTGTTTTTGATCTTCAAGGTAGGTGCTGACGGGATCATGTAAAGTGACAATCAGCGGTATCTGAGCTGTCGTTTTAAGTTGATTCAAGATTTGAGGATCAAGTGTGGCAGCCGATATAGGGGTAGTGAGAAAACAGATACCCAGTATGAGTAAACTGTAATGAGGTATTTTCATATTTGAAGGATTCTCCATCTGATTTTTAAAACTTTTTCTCAACACAGAGTCCACAGAGGGGCACAGAGGGCCACAGAGGTTTTATTTCTCTGTGAATCTCTGTGCTACTCTGTGAACGCCGTAAAGCGTTTTTTAACGCAACACAACCTTTTAAACCGATTTCATCGCGTCAACGGGTTTAAGCAATCGAATACGCAAAGCGGGATACAATGAGGCTATCAGGGTAAACACTAATATGGCGGTTGGCCCTAAAGTGAATGCTAATATAGATAATTGGGGTGTTATGGTGTCACTTAATCCAAATTCGGCACCGAGTTCTGCCATGCCGGGATAAGAAAACCCGTAAACATAGTAATATAGGGTAATGGCGGTGCCGAAGAGTAATCCAATGGCTAAACCCACTAAGGTAAGCAGACAAGATTCTAATATAACCAGTTTACCAATAAATAGGGGTTTGGTGCCTAATGCTAACATGACTCCAAATTCACGGGTGCGTTCCAGTACGGCCATTAAGAAGGTGTTGAGTATACTAAAGGTGACGATCAATATGAGACAGCCGTACATAAACCATCCATTAATTTTGTCGGCTTCAATCATTTGGCGTAATCCTGGTACTAAAGCGTTCCAGTCTAAAACCACTAAATCTGTTGTTAAACCTGACAGGTTTTTAAAACCTGTCAGGTTTGCTAATACGGTTTCCAAATCATTGAAGTTTTTTACCATGCCGACTAGGATATGTGCGGATTCGCCCATGCTGAAAATCTCTTGGAAGGTGGTTAGGGGCATTTCAATCAATCCCCGATCTATTTCTGAGAGCCCACTGTTAAATATGCCAACAATGGGCAATACAGCGGCAGCGATGGAACCATCGTACCCACTTCCAAGAAAGGTTAATTCGTCTCCTACCTTGACTTTCAGATTACGGGCTAAGGCTTCTCCAATAATGACTTCCTGTGCATTATCGCTGCTTAAAAACTGTCCACTTTGAATACGTTTTGGGATCGTAGAGAGTTGAGTCTCATGCGCTGTTTCCACACCGATGATTTGCGTACCATAAGTTCGTTGTTCTGAGGCTACCAGTGCAAATCCATTCGCACGCACGGCAATATCAAGTATGCCATTGATTTTACGCAATGTTTCAGCTAAGGATTGGGCCTCTGCAATGGTGCTACGCATTTTCGGTTTGTCTAAATAGCCCTGACGTTGCACCTGAAAATGGCCCGTCAAGACGCTAAGATTGTTTTCAATCATCATGTCATACGAGCCCAGTTGCAAGGTGATCATAAAGACTAATAGGAATGCGGCAAAAGCAATGGCGGCAATGGTTAAACCGCTACGACGGGGATGGCGCCAGATATTACGCCAAGCTAAACGTAGAATCATTTTTTTTCAATTATCGATTAACTGTAGAGACGCGATCGCGAAGCGTCTCAGGATCGCGTCTCTACATGAAACACGCCAAATCAATCCTTTATTATATACAATCCTTGTCGTTCAGGTTTTAAAATCGTTTATTACGCAAATTAGACAGGGAAAAGGTGCCACGGGGCACTTTGATATTAAATTTCGCTTCTTTGATCACGATTTCCGTCCATTCATCAACACTATCAACGAGTTGCATACGTTGCACTGTGGCAATGGCTTTGCCCCCCATTGTTTTAATCTTTGAGGTAACCCTTTTTTTAATCAAAATATCTTGCTGATCATAAAAAGCCTGTTCCAAAATAATCTGATCATCGCGAATTTTGAGTTGCTGTTTACCCCAAATAACGGCCGCATCTGGTTTTGGCTTGGCTTCAATCAGGTATACCGTTTGCCCTGTATTTGTTGTTTCTGTGCGCTTGATACTGTGCGTGTAATGTGTCACTAAATCATCCATTTTAGTGATTTCATTATTGGAAAAATCAGAAGCCCTCCAATTTTGATTCATTTCAGATAACGAAATTGGGGTAATTTGCTTAGTGTGTGGCGAAAAACGCCATGCTTTACCATGGTTGAGCAAAAGCGCATGACCATTATACTTGTCATTATTAGGGTTAATCAGATGGACTAAAGCGTTTTTCAAGCCCATTGTCCATACTCGTAGCGTCATCGTGCTTTGCCCCTTGGGGAGGGGGCGCTGGATAGTCATCTGTAGCACGGTATAAGATGATTTCTCGCCGCGCCAATGTGAGAGAGCTTGTTTAACAATCTCAGTGGCTTGGTTATCAGCAAAAACTGGGGACAGATAAAAAAAGAGTAATAATAATGCGTAGTTTTGATAAGCATGAGATGGCATAAGAAAAGACTCCGATTCAGTTATCAGTTATCAGTTATCAGTTATCAGTTCCACATTTAGCTTCGCTGGCCTTCGGCTCACGCTAAAGTATAGCGAAGCGAAACTTTAGCGTGAAATAAAGTTTTGCGCGCAAAACTTTTGCGTGGAAATCAGTTGTAGTCAGCTATTTTTCCCCTTGGTTGCCATCAACAAATAGGCGATAAATCGCCTATTTAGTGAACGGTGTGTATTTATTAATTAAAGTTTATAGCAATTTATGTCGTGATCAACAGGATGTGAAACAAAAAATGAGTGGACTTTAACTTGATAGAACGCGGATTGCGCTGATTGTCATGATTTACGCTGATATCGAGTAATCAGGTTCAACATCAATTTGATCACTACAGTTTATAGCAATTTAAATATACAATCATTGAATTAAAAAAATGATGGTTTCAAAAGGGCGAAGCAACCTGTTCGCCCTAAAAACTATTGAAATTGAGGCGGTTGTTGTTGATGCCAATCGGTGCGTTGTTGATATTGGTGAGCAATGTTCAATAATTGGGCTTCTTTCAAATAATTGCCGATCAGTTGTAATCCGACGGGGCGTTGTTCGGCAAAACCGGCGGGTATGGATAATGCGGGTAAACCGGCTAAGTTAACGGAAATGGTATTGATGTCGGATAAATACATGGTGACGGGATCATCGATTTTTTCACCGATTTTAAAAGCCGTTGTGGGTGAGGTTGGCCCTAAAATGACATCGACTTGTTCAAAGGCTTGTGTAAAATCTTTGCTAATTAAGCGGCGAATTTGTTGAGCTTTCAGATAATACGCATCATAATAGCCGGCTGAGAGGGCATAAGTGCCGATCATAATACGGCGTTTGACTTCGGGCCCAAAACCTTCGCCGCGTGAGCGTTTATATAAATCCATCAAATCTTGTGGCTGTTCACAGCGATGTCCAAAGCGCACACCATCGTAGCGCGATAAATTGGAGGAACATTCGGCCGGGGCAATGATATAATAAACAGGAATGGCTAGATGACTATGGGGTAAATGGATGTCGTGTAGGGTAGCACCTGCTTGTTCAAATTCTTTAATGGCTGTCTCTAGCGCATTGCCCACACCCGCGTCTATGCCCTCGCTAAAATATTCTTTGGGTAAACCGATTTTTAAGCCTTCAATGCTGTCGTTTAAATGGGCCGTGTAGTCTTCTTGTGGGTGTTCTAAAGAGGTTGAATCTCGTTCATCAAACCCGGTGATGACGTTTAAGAGTAAAGCGACATCTTCGGCACTGCGCCCGAGAGGGCCGCCTTGATCTAAACTGGATGCAAAGGCAATCATGCCGTAACGTGATACTCTACCATAAGTGGGTTTAAATCCCGTGATACCACACAATGATGCGGGTTGGCGAATAGAGCCGCCTGTGTCTGTTCCAGTGGCAATGGGCGTTAAACGCGCCGCGACTGCGGCGGCACCGCCGCCCGATGAACCCCCTGGTACGGTTTGAGTATCCCAAGGATTTTTGACGGGCCCATAAAAACTGGTTTCATTAGAGGAGCCCATGGCAAATTCATCCATGTTGGTTTTACCTAACATCACCATGCCTGCGGCCTGACATTTTTCGACAACGGTGGCATTGTAGGGGGCAATGAAGTTGTCCAACATTTTGGAACCGCATGAGGTTTTGACACCCTGAGTACAAAAGATGTCTTTATGGGCAATGGGTATGCCCGTTAAGGGTTGTGCCGTTCCGTTGTTCAGGCGTTCATCAGCAGCTTGGGCTTGTGCGAGTGCTAATTCAGGGGTTTGGGTAATAAAACTGTTTAGCTGTGTATCATGCGTTTTAATCCGTTCTAAAAAATAACGGGTTAATTCAACACTGGAGCATTCACGTTGATGTAATGCGCGAGAAAGTTCGATAAGGGTTTTATTGTGCATCTTTAATTGTTTATTAATTAATTTTAATTAAGATTGGTGAGCAACTAAAAATAGATTGTATTGTTTATCCTACATTATGTAGGGGCGAACCTTTGTTATCGCCCAGGCAGACACGCAGGTATGCCCCTACAAAACCCCACATTCTGAAAGAAATGTAGGGGCGAACCTTTGTTATCGCCCAAGGGCGTATTCACCCAATATTTTGGATGGTTTACTCAATCACTTTGGGCACTAAATATAAGCCGGCTTCAACCTGTGGCGCGTTGGATTGAAAATGCTCACGCTGATTCGTTTCTTTTACACAATCAGGGCGAAGTCGTGCGACGGCATCAAGGGGGTGTGCCATTGGCGTGATGCCTGTTGTATCAATACAATTCATCTGTTCAACTAAATCTAATATATTGGAAAGATGATGAGTGTACAGTGGAATATCTTGTGTACTTAAAGATATACGGGCTAAGTGGGCAATTTTTTCGACATCACATGATGAAGACATTTAATTATAATCTCCTTAAAAAATAAACAGTATTATAGCGAAATATCATCACGATCCAATATTTTCTATCATTATTCTATAAAACCAAATCCTTAAAATACTTAAATTGAATCGGTATAATATTTATTTATCGTTATTATTGATATGGGGAGTTAAAAACTAAAATATTAAATCTAAAATGAGAAAGTATACCAAGATTTTACAAACACCCTAATTTGAATCTGACAGGGTTATCACATTTAACGAAAAGATGAGGGGCATAACGAGGTGTCGAGAGTGTCATCAAAAAATTTAAGCTTAATCTTGTCTACCAGACTTGCCCAAAGTTGATTAGCTTGGTACAGTGATCTCAAAAGCTAAAAACAGCTGCAATTACACAATACAATCTTATGTTGCTATGGTAAATAAAGCTTATGTCTAGTCTTACTAAAAAACTAAACAATACTTATCTATTTAATTTATAACAGGATTAATTGAATTTCATGTTCAAAAGTGTACGCGGACTTTTTTCCAACGATCTTTCTATTGATCTGGGTACAGCTAATACGCTGATTTATGCACGAGGGCAAGGCATTGTTCTTGATGAACCTTCTGTTGTGGCGATTCGACAACGTGAAGGTAATGGTGGCGGCACAAAAACTATCGCAGCCGTGGGTCAAGAAGCAAAACAAATGTTAGGCCGTACACCGGGTCATATTACCGCAATACGGCCTATGAAAGATGGTGTTATTGCGGATTTTATGATTACTGAAAAAATGTTGCAGTATTTTATTCATAAAGTCCATGATAATAGATTTTGGCATCCTTCTCCACGAGTGTTGATCTGTGTGCCATGTGGTTCAACTCAGGTGGAACGCCGAGCGATTCGTGAATCAGCGCAGGGTGCTGGAGCACGAGAAGTTTATTTAATAGAAGAACCAATGGCTGCGGCAATCGGTGCCGGTATGCCAGTCAGCGAAGCGACTGGATCAATGGTACTTGACATTGGCGGCGGAACGACAGAAGTGGGGATTTTATCCCTCAATGGTATTGTTTATTCAGAATCTATTCGCACCGGTGGAGATCGCTTTGACGAAGCGATTATCAGCTATGTACGTCGTCATTATAGCACTTTGATTGGTGAAGCGACGGCAGAGCGCGTCAAGCAAGAAATCGGTTCAGCCTTTGCAGGTAAAAAGTTATACGAATTTAATATCCGAGGCCGTAATTTAGCAGAAGGAATTCCTCGTAGCCTGACACTCAACAGTAATGAAGTTTTAGAAGCGTTACAAGAACCTTTAGCCAGTATTGTCAGCACGGTGAAAGCAGCGTTAGAGAAAATTCCACCAGAATTAGGTTCAGATGTTGCAGAAAAAGGTATTGTTTTGACGGGCGGAGGTGCCTTATTGACCGATCTTGATCGTTTACTCCAAGAAGAAACGAGACTACCCGTCATTGTTGCAGATGATCCGCTAACCTGTGTCGCTCGCGGAGGAGGCAGGGCATTGGAAATGATTGAAGAACATGGGCCCGAGGTTTTTGCTTTAGAAAGTTCTTAATTAATCTAACGAGACATGCCTTCTGAATGCGTTTGAGGACAAATTTTTTTTCCCAAGGATTTATCAAGAACAAAATTGATTTCACGCTAAATCAGGAATGGCGAGCTTGTGGCGAAGAAATCCTTTGTTATATACAATCCTTGTAGTTATGATTGAAACATGATAATAGATTTAAAACCGTCGATTGTAGAAGGACGAACACTGACTTTAAGAGTACTGATATTTATCTTAGCCTCTTGTGCCCTCATGATTACAGATCATCGTTTGTGGTATTTAGAAACAGTGCGTACTCATTTATTAGCCGTGGTTTATCCCATTCAATACGTCGTGAATTTGCCCGTCAAGATGGGCCAATGGTTATCTATGAGTGTCAGTAGTCGTATCCAGTTGCTTGAAGAAAATGCAAGCCTACGTGAAGACAATTTGCATTTACAGGTTGCTTTACAAAAATTTGAGGACTTGAAAACTGAAAATGAGCGTTTACGGCGATTACTGAGTTCCTCTGTCAGAGTAGGAGAGCGGGTAAAAATAGCCGAGATATTGGCAGTTGATTTAGATCCCTTAAAACGCAAATTATTGATTAATAAAGGTAAAAATGATGGCGTATTTCTTCATCAACCCGTTGTGGATGCACAAGGCGTGATGGGGCAGGTAATCCATCTTGGCGTTTTTTCTAGTATCGTCATACTCATTACCGATCCTGATCATGAATTGCCCGTGCAAATCGTGCGTACCGGATTGCGTACTGTTGCCAAGGGAATGGGGGCTGTCAATCGTCTCTCTTTGCTGTACTTATCGAATACCGGCCTGAGTACAGGCATCAAAGTGGGCGACTTGATCGTCACTTCTGGCTTTGGTCAAAAATTTCCCAAGGGCTATCCGGTTGGCACAGTCATAGAGGTGACACCTGATATAGGCAAACCTTATGCACAAGTACACGCTCTACCAAGAGCGGCATTAGAACGCAATCGTGAAGTTTTGCTGATATGGATGAAAGAACAGTTATCTGCTATTGATGAACCGTTATCAAGGTTTATAAAACAGAGCCTCAAAAAGTAAAAAGACTTTAAATTATCCATTTCACATTTAGCTTCGCTGGCCTTCGGCTCACGCAAAAGTTTTTATCGCGAAATACTTTTTCAAAGCGTGAAACAGTCTTTCTTGTAGGGTGGGTAACGGGTTTTTAAAGCCCACCATTTCTAAAAAAAGGGTCATTATCAATCTGCTTCGGCGTGCATGGAGTGCAAAATTTATTTTGCTTCACTTTTCAAATTTATTTTGCAAAGGCTTGATTTTCGTTCCAAATTTATTTTGCTTCACTTTTCGTTCCAAATTTATTTTCGCGAAGGTGCATTTGGAGTGCAAAATTTATTTTGCTTCACTTTTCAAATTTATTTTGCGTGTAAAACCCTTTTTTAGGGAATGCGCCCGACCTTATTACCCAGCCTACATTTCAACACGCCAATATCGAAGATATTGAATGTGAATAGGTGAGCAAGTTAGGCCACCTTAACCGATGATGGTGGGCAATCAAAAATATATTGTCCACCCTACATTTTTTTTGTAATAACTGAAAAAAACAAATGAGTTTAGAGCGACATCATGGCGGCTGGGTTATTATTGTCAGTTTCATTTTTAGCTTTATGTTAGCTGTCATGCCGTTGCCTCCTTGGGCGGTTTTCTGGCGACCTGATTGGGTTGCTTTGGTTTTAATCTACTGGTGTATAGCGGTTCCTCAGCGAATCGGTGTCACAACCGGTTGGTTTGTTGGCATCATCCATGACGTGTTAAGCGATACATTATTAGGACAACACGCCTTGACTTTTACGCTGATTGCCTATCTGAGTGTCAGACTACATCGGCAATTGCGCTTATTTCCATGGTGGCAACAATCAATCGGGGTATTTGTGTTTATAGCCATTAGTCAATTACCAAGCGTATGGATACGCACCATTTTGGGTTATCCACAAGAAGGATGGGGAGTCATTTACTCTGCTACAACCAGTATGATTCTGTGGCGTTGGGTATTTATAAGACTACGCGACTTGCGGCGTACCTATCGCGTTTTTTAAATCGTTTGATAACTGTTGATTATAACACGGTGTCAAAAGGGCTTTTAAATTGATAATTGAGGCAACTCCCAAATAATATACCAGTTTGCTACCCTTCAATTCTTGAAAAAATGGGTTGCCCCTTATGTGCTATATTAGACTTGAACTCAAAGGCGTGAACGTGGTTTATCACCACAAAACGCCTTCTATAGTCTTTCAGATAATGATTTTCAAAAGAGATTATTTTTCTGAAAATCTATAACTGATTGATGATTGATAACCTTGTACTGATATGCCTGCTATTTCAACTCACAGGTAGATTTCTAAAAATGACCTGTTTTCATTTTTCCGGTTTTATTATTCATTGAAAAACGATATGTCATCGACACAATTGATACTTAAAGATGCTACTCGTGAAAATAAAATTTTCAGCCATCGCATCATCATTGCGTGGGTGATGATGTTACTCTTGTTTTTTGGCATTGTAGCGCGTCTTGTTTTCTTACAAGTTATCGATCATGAACGGTATGCTACATTATCTGAACGAAATCGCATAAAGACAATACCGTTATTGGCAACACGCGGATTGATTTATGACCGTAACGGCGTACTACTCGCCGGAAATCGCGTTTTCTATAGTTTAGAAGTGATTCCAGAAAAGGTTAAAAATCTTGATTTAATGCTAGAAGCACTGCGCGACATCATTACCATAGAAGATAAAGACATTGTTCGCTTCAAAAAAAAATTAGCCAAAAAACGAGCATTTAGAACCATTCCTCTACGATATCGACTGACTGAAGACGAACTTGATCGCTTTTCTGTCCAAAGCCACCGCTTCCCAAGTATTGAGGTCAAAAACAACCTGAGCCGCTATTATCCCCTTGGTGCCACAGGTGTTCACGTCATTGGTTATGTCGGGAGAATAAACGAACGAGAACTTAAAATCATAGACAAGTCCAATTATATGGGCAACAATTACATAGGCAAAACAGGGATAGAAAAATATTACGAACAAGAACTACATGGTAAAACGGGTTACCAACATGTCGAAACCAATGTACAAGGACACGATGTTCGCATACTAGAACGTAAACCGCCTGTTCCCGGTAAAAACCTTTATCTTAATATGGACATATCGCTACAACAGTATATTGAAGGCCTTATTGCCAAACAACGTGCCGCTGTCGTTGTCATTGAGCCTTCAACTGGCAGTATACTCGCCCTTGTCAGTATGCCTCATTTTGATCCCAATTTGTTTGTCAACGGCATTGATGTTGAAACTTACAGCGGATTGCGCGATTCACCTGATCGTCCCCTTGTCAACCGGGCCATACGTGGACAATATCCCCCAGGTTCCACTGTTAAACCCTTTGTTGGTTTAGCCGGATTAGAATATGGTGTCAGAAATCCAGGTAATCGGACTTGGTGTCGGGGATGGTACAGCATTAAGGGTCAAAAACACCGATACCGCGATTGGAAAAAAAGCGGACATGGTAGCATGAATCTACACCAGGCCCTAGAACGATCTTGCGATGTTTACTTTTACTCACTGGCGTATGAGTTGGGTATTGATCGCTTACACACATTTATGACACGGTTTGGTTTTGGGAAAAAAATGGGTATAGATGTCAGCGGCGAATTGAGTGGCTTGATGCCTTCTAGGGAATGGAAACGCCGCGTCCGTAACAAACATTGGTATCCTGGCGAAACCATTATCACCGGCATTGGACAAGGCTTTATGCTGGTTACGCCTCTACAATTAGCTGTTGCAACCGCCACCTTAAGTAATCGTGGTCAATTCAAACAACCGCGTGTTGTTTTTGCGATGGATAATGCCAAACTCAATGAAATGACCGTTGTACCTCCAACAGTACGAACCACCATTACGCTTAAACAAAAAGCATTCTGGAATACTGCCATTAGTGGAATGCGAGCCGTGGTACATAATCGCAGAGGAACGGCCTACAAAGTGGGGAAAGACTCTCGTTATCGTTTCGCGGGCAAAACCGGCACCGCGCAAGTGATTACTATCAAACAAACTGAAACTTATGATGCCAAAAAACTGGCCAAAAAATTTCATGATCACGCTTTATTTGTTGCCTTTGCGCCCTTAAAACAGCCTCGTATTGCCATATCAGTCATTGTGGAAAATGGTGGCAGCGGCAGTAAAACAGCCGCTCCCATTGCTAAAAAAATCATGGATTATTATCTGTTACGAAAAACACTAGGTTTGTTAATGGTTAATAATTAAGCAACTTAACAAAGGGCAACCACAAGGGATTGCCCCTACAGGATTGGATGAGGCGGGTGCTTCGGTTTTGTTTTAGCTAGACTGTGCTGATAATCCCTAAAAATGAGGTGTCAAAATATGAATTATCCGTATGATTTTGAAGCAAAAACGGCAATAGAAATCATTTTATATATTGCTCCGAAAGTGGCACAACCGACGTTTCATACTATCTCAAAGATGATGTATTTTGCTGATAAAGCCCATTTAGAAAAATATGGGCGTTTTATCTGTCATGATAATTATTTAGCGATGAAACATGGTACCGTACCGAGCGGTACTTACCAGATTTTAAAGATGGTGCGTGGTGACAGTTTTATCCCATTGTCTACGACAGATCAAGCATCGAACGCTTTTACAGTTGAAGATAAGTCGGTAGTCAAAGCGCGTCGCCCTGCTAATTTTGATTACTTGAGTCAATCTGTTTTGGAGTGTTTGGACAATGCTATTACACAATATGGGCATTTATCATTTCGTGAATTGACTGAATTAAGCCACGATACCGCTTGGGAATCGGCTGATGAGAATGATTGTATAGAGATTGAACAAATCGCGGCAACACTTGCCAATTCAGAAGATTTGCTTGAATATTTAAGCAATCCACATCCTTAATACTTAATTCAATCCCAAAAACGGCGTTTGATTTCTATGATAATCCTTGAAGCTGGGCAAGTCTTTTTCTTGCCTAATTGTCGGCATGCCAAACCGGCTCCCAAAGATAAACTCGTGCTACTGACTTGTGTAAAGCCAACACCATTAGGGTTATTTATTAACTCTCGTATCTCGCCATTTGTGCGTAAACAACCTCATTTGATGCAATGTCACGTTTTACTGGAAGCGAGTCAACATGATTTTCTTGAACATGATTCGTATGTGGGTTGTACTGCTACGAACCTCTATCTTTATTCGGTTGATGAACTCGTTAATTATAGAGGTTTTATCAGTCATCCCGCGAGAGAACAAATCATTGCCGCTATCAAATTTTCTACAGATATAGAACCTTTTTACAAAACAGCAATGCTGTCGGAATTAGAAGTTATCTCGTAATTAAACGAAGTGAAGGAATAGCGACAGTAAAACGGGCACTACATTTATTTAGCCCCAATTTTTAATCTTTTATGTAGAAGACTGAAACGTGATAACTGACAACATGCAAACAAGTTGGAATAAGCAGCATTTTTTACATTTAGACAAACCTTTGCTATTAGGTTTATTATTGTTATCTAGCATTGGTTTAGTCGTTTTGTACAGTGCAGGTGCTCAAGATATCGAACTTATTTTTCGTCAAATGCTACGTCTTTTAGGGGGATTTGGCATCATGTTACTGGTTGCCCAAATTCGCACTCAACATATTGTACGTTGGGTACCTTGGTTGTACATCTGTGGTGTGGTATTGTTATTATTAGTTTTAGTGGTAGGCGATTCGACTAAAGGTTCACAACGCTGGCTCAATTTAGGTTTATTTCGTTTTCAACCGTCAGAAATGATGAAATTAGCGGTTCCTATGATGGTCACTTGGTATTTTGCTGCTCGACCTTTGCCACCTCGAACAGGGCATTTATTGTTGGCTATCCTAATCATTGCCATACCCGTGATTTTAGTTGCCAAAGAGCCCGATTTGGGAACCGCACTCTTAATTGCTTCATCTGGCCTATTTGTGTTGCTACTATCAGGCCTCAGTTGGCGCGTCGTGTTTGGATTTATCACCGCTTCCGCTGCCTTTGCGCCAGTCTTGTGGTTTTATATCCTGCACGATTATCAAAAGGATCGAATACTCACTTTTTTAAATCCCGAAGCGAAACCCTTGGGCGCGGGTTATCATATCATTCAATCCAAAATTGCTATTGGTTCTGGAGGCATGGAGGGAAAAGGCTGGCTGAATGGCACTCAATCGCTCTTGCAATTTTTACCAGAGCGCACCACCGATTTTGTTTTTGCCGTCTATAGTGAAGAATTTGGATTGCTAGGTATTTTGGTATTATTAAGCCTTTATTTTTTCATTATATCTCGTGGTCTGTATATTGCTTTACAAGCACAAGACACCTTTTCTCGCCTTTTAGTGGGCAGTTTGGTACTCACTTTTTTTGTTTACATCTTTGTTAATATGAGTATGGTTACCGGCCTATTACCCGTGGTGGGATTGCCTCTACCGCTGATCAGTTATGGTGGTACCTCAATCGTCACCTTAATGGCCGGATTTGGGTTAATAATGGGGGTACATACCCATCGACGCTTCTTGTCTTCTTGATGATTTATTGGAAGAAAGGGCAACCACAAGGGATTGCCCCTACAATTATTGAAAATAATATTCCTGATGAATTGCTTCCATAATAGAATATGAATAACCCAGTTAAACTCACAACAACGAAAAACCGCTTCTCAATGAGGCATGATGCGATAATATTGCTGCTAAGTGGGCTGTTAGTTTGCAGTTTCACGCTTAGAGCAGAAATCATTAATCAACAAGAATTTATCCAAGACATGGTTGTCCAGCATGGTTTGGATGAATTTCGATTGAATTATCTGTTTAAACAAGCCAAGGTCAAAAAAAGCATCCTCAAAGTCATGTTTCGTCCCAGTACGGGGAAAAAAGCGACACCTTGGTATAAATATCGGCGGCGTTTTGTCACGAGCAAACGTATAAAGGACGGTGTGAAATATTGGCAAAGAAATGCGTCTGCACTTGAGCGTGCCCAATGGCATTATGGTGTACCCGCAGAGATCATTGTTGCTATCATAGGGGTAGAAACCCTATATGGTCAAAATAAAGGCCATTTTCGAGTCCTTGATGCACTCACCACGTTAGCGTTTCACTATCCAAGACGTGCTGACTTTTTTCGTCAAGAATTAGAACATTATTTACTGCTGACAGACGAGGAAGGCCTAGATCCGTTAAAGCAAAAAGGTTCTTATGCCGGTGCAATGGGCATTGGGCAATTTATGCCCAGTAGTTTTCGACGTTATGCCGTCGATTTTGATAATGATGGCAGACGCGATATTTGGCATAATAACGTTGATGCCATTGGCAGTGTCGCTAATTATTTCAATCTTCATGGCTGGCAAAGTGGAGAACCCGTGATTATAGCCACTCAAATACGGCCTAACGCAGTAGACACCTTATTGGGTTTGAAGTTTAAACCGGATTATAGCCTACGATATTTGAAACGAAATGGATTGCTATATCATGGTGATCAACCCAATAGCACTAAAGGGATGTTTATAGACTTAGAAACCGAAATCGGAACCGTTTATTGGTTAGGTTTCCAAAACTATTACGTCATTACACGCTATAATCGTAGTAAACGCTATGCCATGGCTGTTTATCAATTAGCTCAGGAAATTGCAAACCGTTATGCCCAAACCCGTTAAATTTTCCTTAATACCCGTTGGCTTACTAGCATTGTTAGTTGAGCTTAGCGGCTGCGCCCAGGTGGCTACCCCTTCATCAGCCCCCCATGCGACTGCGATTCCAAGCGTTCCAGCAGCGAAATACAGGACAGCTTCTTATTGGCATCAAGATGATTTCAAAGCCGCACAACAATACCGTAGAACACTACCAGAAAGCTATGTATCGCAAGGTTACGCCACTTGGTACACAGCAGACGAACACGGTGCCAAAACGGCCAGCGGTCAAATTTATGATTTATACGGCATGACAGCCGCCCATGCGACTTTACCCCTGTTTTCGCGAGTTAAAGTGAAAAATCTTCGCACCGGCCGCAGCATCAAAGTCACTATCAATGACGACTTCGACGACAATAACGGGAGTTTAATTAAACTCTCTTACTGGGCAGCACGTCGTTTAGGCCTCATTAAACGCTCCTCACAACGTATAGAAATCAGCGTTCAGTGAAAGTGAACATTATCAGTTATCAATACCACTGTGTGTGGAAATCAGTTATCAATTATCAATGCTAAGTACTGAAGCATAAATTTTCGTGTATTTTGAAATGGGGCAACCACAAGGGATTGCCCCTACGCAATGCCATGTAGGGGCAATCCCACTTGATGAGCCCTTTGCGCTAAAATATCTGTTTA
>QNEL01000036.1 GCA_003645185.1 Candidatus Parabeggiatoa sp. nov. 3 | reverse complement strand
TGCACTCCAATTGCAAAATAAATTTGAACGAAAACCGAATGCAAAATAAATTTTGCACTCCAATTGCAAAATAAATTTGAACGAAAACCGAATGCAAAATAAATTTTGCACTCCAATTGCAAATAAATTTTTATGCGTATTATCAGTAAAATACTGATAATAATATTGTTTATAGCTTACTTCAATCCAATATTATATTTCAATAACGTGGATCATGTTATGGCAGTTCATGACATGAACAGAACATGTGATCTGTGTGTTGACTTAGAGATTTTTTGGGCTATGCTAATTCATTTTTTGTTTCAATATTAAAGATATCAAACAGTTATAAAATGATAAGGGTTCATTGATAATTGTTCATTGATATAAAAGGCTCAATCCGTTCATTGCATCAATCCATTCTACTCTGATCGTGAGGATCAATACCATGAAAACTATCAAGTGTTGTTTGACAAATCCTAGACAAAATGTATTGACTGTCTATGCCGTAATACCACTGATTTTGGTAGGCTTGTTAGGCCAAGTGTGTGCTTTTGCGGAGACTGTGACAAACCCTCGCCAGACAAGGGGTTTGCTTGATTTAGCCCCTTTAGAAGCTGATTTTAAGCTGTCTCCGCCATCAGGGACAGCACCGCTTCAGGTGAGTTTAGATGCCAGTGCGTCTTGGGGTGCCGCGATTGCGTCGGAGTACAAGTGGTCTATTTCTGATGGGCAAGAGTTGGAAGGTGAGCTGATCGAGGTGATTTTTGAGGAAGGCGGCACCTATACCATAACGCTCACAGTGATCGATTTAGCGGGCAACACGGCAACGGCTGAAAAAACCATCACCGTGAAAGACGAAGACACCGCGCTTGTGCATCTGGAAATTCAAGGTTTAAAAAGACGATATGCGGTTGGAGAGACGCTTGTGCTTGAGTTGGTTGAACTGGTGGAAAGCACTCGCTTTGAACGATTTGATTTGTGGGTAGCCGTTCAATTGCCGAATGGCCATTTATTGTTTAGAACGCCATTGCCCATGACACCTTTTAGTTCTCAACCGCAACCTTTCAAAACGTCTGTGGATAATTCGACAAAAACTCACCGGTTACTGGATTTTGAAGTGCCACCTGGACTGGGTGGAGAGTATAGTTTTTATGCGGTTTATGTTGAAGAAGGCAAAGATCCTATCAATGATGGGTTGTTTGTTCAACGTTCAAATCTGGCTTTGAAAAAAACAACGCTGGCTAATGAGTAGTGTCAAGGGTGGAGGAGTGATATTTAGACTGGGCGAAGGTTTTCGCCCTTTTGAATAATTGATAGAACGCAGATTAGACTGATTGAACTGATTTACGCTGATTAAAAGATCAGTGCAGATCATGATAAGAAGCCGAATCAGCGTTCTATCCTTCTGATTGATTTATTGATAGAACGCAGATTATCATGATTGAACTGATTTACGCTGATTAAAAGATCAGTGCAGATCATGATAATCAGTCTCATCAGCGTTCTATTATATATTTTTGATAGAACGCAGATTAGACTGATTGAACTGATTTACGCTGATTAAAAGATCAGTGCAAATCATGACAATCAGCATTTCACGCAAAAGTTGCGCGCAACTTTTGCGTGAAATATCTGCGTTCTATCCCAATCAAAAAGGAAAATATATGGCAGAAAAGTATTTACATTCGGATATAACGAATTTGATTCTCCGAGCATTTTATAAAGTCTATAATCAACTCGGCTACGGTTTTTTGGAGAAAGTCTATGAAAATGCCATGTTGATAGAGTTAAGAAAACTTGGATTGTATTGCAAACAACAAGAACCGATTAAGGTTTACTATGACTCTCTCGAAGTTGGAAATTATTTTGCCGACATTATTGTTAATGATGTTGTTATTCTTGAACTGAAAGCAACAGAAGGGATTAGGGAAGATCATCTTTGCCAATTGGTAAATTATTTAAAGGCAACAAACATTGAAGTGGGTTTACTTTTAAATTTCGGCTTGGAACCACAGCATAATCGTAGAGTGTTTTCTAACTCGTACAAAATGTGATAGAACGCAGATTATCATGATTGAACTGATTTACGCTGATTAAAAGATCAGTGCAAATCATGATAATCTTGATAGAACGCAGATTATCATGATTGAACTGATTAACGCTGATTAAAAAATCAGTGCAAATCAGGCCATAATCAGCGTTCTATCCTACTGACTATGAGCTTGTGCCGCTTGTAAGGTATTTTCAAGTAAACTCGCAACTGTCATTGGGCCTACGCCACCTGGTACAGGTGTGATCCAACTGGCCCGTTGCGAGGCCCCTTCAAAATCAACATCGCCCACTAAACGGCCATCATCTAGTCGATTTATGCCGACATCAATGACGATAGCGCCGGGTTTTATCCAATCTCCTGCTATCAAACTGGGTTTGCCTACGGCTGATACGACAATATCGGCCTGTCGTACTTTGTCTGCTAGATGCTGAGTATATTTATGACAACCTGTGACGGTGCAATTGGCTTCTAATAATTCTAAGGTGATGGGCCTACCTACAATATTGGATTGCCCAATCACGATGGCATCATAACCGACGATATTGACACCAGTATGCGCTAACAATGTCATCACGCCTTTAGAGGTACAAGAATGCAATAGCGGCAGATGCAAGGTGAGTCGCCCAACATTATAAGGATGAAATCCGTCTACATCTTTATCTGGCAGAATCCGTTCAATGACTAATTCACTATCAATCTGTTGAGGCAAAGGAAGTTGTACCAAAATACCATCTATTTCCTCATCGCTATTCAATTGATCTAGCAAATTTAACAGGGTTTCTGTTGAAGTGGTTTCGGGTAAATCATACGCTTTTGAAATAATGCCTACTTGTTGACAAGCATTGCGTTTATTACGAACATAAATTTTTGAGGCGGCATCTTGGCCGACGAGTACGACGGCTAAACCGGGAGGGCGTAAGCCTTGTTCAATACGGGCTTGTACTTTTTGTTGTACGTCTTGGCGCATCTCTGCGGCAATCGCTTTACCATTTAATATTTTTGCTGTCATGTTTTTTGGTTAAAAATATAGCTTATACATTTAGCTGTTTTCGTTCCAAATTTATTTTGCGGCAATCGGGCCGCGGCAAAATAAATTTTGCACTCCACACACCGCAAAATAAATTTTGCACTCCACACACCGCAAAATAAATTTTGCACTCCAATTAGTGCAAAATAAATTTAGAACGAAAATTGCCTCAATTTTTGAGATCAAAGGCCCACCATGCACCTTGAGAAAAATATTCTAGCGGTTGATATTCGATTTTGTAATTCATTTTTTGACATTCGTCAATCCAGTAACCTAAATATAGCCATTCCAGATTTGAACGTTTCGCTTCTTCTATTTCCCATAAAATGGCATAAACCCCTAAACTACGATCTGAATAGTCTGGATCAAAAAAGGTGTATACCGCTGAAATACCGTTTTCAACTGAATCTACGACGGCAATGGCAATTAATTGTTTTTTCAGGCGAAATTCATAAAACACCGTTTTTGACCAACTGCTGGTCATAAATCCAAGATAATCTCCTGCTGTCGGGTTCGTCATGCCGCCATCTTCGTGACGAGCGGCTAGATAACGAGAATAGAGATCAAAGTGTTCTGCTTCAAACAGGGGCGCGACTGGGGAGACTTTTAAATCCTCATTTTTTCGCCAAACTCGTCGTTGACTGCGACGGGGTGTAAAGTGTTTGACTGGCAAACGTACCGCAAGACAAGCTTGACAAGATTCACAGTGAGGACTATAAATATCGTTACCGCTACGTCTAAAACCATGTTGAGAGAGTCTATTATACAACAAGGCCGTTTTAGAAACGAAAGGGGCTACAAATATTGTTGTTGCCATACGATTTGGCAAATAACTACAGGGGTATGGCCGGCTCATATAAATATCAAAAACTCTACGTTTACTCATGGCTTTAACCTTCAGGTTTATTCAGTGTATCAAACTGCCACATACCCTTATTTCCCTGTTTTTCACATAAGGTGTTTAATACAGTACGATATTCTTGACGCGAAATGAGTTCTGCGCCTAAACTTTCTAAATGAGGCGTGTGTATCTGACAATCAATCAATTCATAACCCCATTGTTGCAATTGCCAAACAAAGTGTGTAAAGGCGACTTTGGAGGCATCACTCATATGGCTAAACATGGATTCGCCAAAGAAGATTTTACCTAAGGCGATGCCATAGAGGCCACCGACTAAACGCCCTTCATACCAAGTTTCACAAGAATGGGCAAAGCCATAATCATGTAATTGACAATAGGCTTTTTGCATATTACTTGTAATCCATGTGCCATGTTCATAACTACGTGGGCCGGCACATTCTTTAATCACTTGTGGAAAATTGCGATCCAGTGTGACAGTAAATTGCCCTTTGCGAATGGTTTTACGCAAACTACGTGAGACTTTAAGTGATTCAGGAAAGAGTACCATTCGCTGAGCAGGTGACCACCATAAAATCGGTTCATTATCGCTATACCAAGGAAAAATACCTAAGTGGTAGGCTGCGAGAAGACGATTAGCCGTTAAGTCACCTCCGACGGCCAGTAATCCGTCAGGATGTTCCAAAGCCTGTTCTAAAGGCGGAAAATCATCAGGGCTGGCATTTTGAGGAATCCAATAGGGACGACGCATATCAGTTTTCAGTTGTCAGTTGTCAGTTGTCAGTTATCAGTTATCAAGGCAACTTCAATTAGGTAAGTCCCAAAAAATAAAATACCACAAATGTAGGTTGGAGTGAGCTTGCGAACTCCAACACTCCAACACCATAAGCATGTAGGTTGGAGTGAGCTTGCGAACTCCAACACTCCAACAACTTCAATTAGGTAAGTCCCAAAAAATAAAATACCACAAATGTAGGTTGGAGTGAGCTTGCGAACTCCAACACTCCAACACCATAATCTTCATTGGTATATTAATTCATTTTTTGGAGTTACCTTATCACCCTTTTGGAAAAGAGGTGTTGGGATTTGAGGTGATTAGCCAATTTGCCCATTCTATGGGTTGGGCAATGTCAACGCCGGCCGATTCGGCCTGTTGAAGTATGAAACGTTGTAAGTCTTGCAACAATTCTGAATCTATCAGCTCGGGATGATTCGGTAATTGCGCGTGTAGCACATTATAAATTAATTTCAGTTCTTGAATCGGATAATTTTTGAAGGTTTTCATGTTGATTGGGAAGCTAAGATGAGATGGTGGGCAACAAAAACACGTTACCCACCCTACGTTTTAAATTAATGGTGGGCAACAAAAACACGTTACCCACCCTACATAAAAGTATAATATATTAAAAAGGATTTGGATTGAATACTACCACGTTCTAATCCTTTCTTATATCGAATCCCTGTCGTTACCCATTTGACACACCAAGAGGCTATTTTATGATTCGTTTTTTTGCGGCCCATCCAACTGCGGCTAATTTATTAATGCTCATTTTTCTGATCTTAGGGATCATGGCAGTTCCTAAACTTCAACGAGCCACCTTGCCCGATTTTACCCCGGCTGAAGTCCAAATCATAGTGCCTTACCCTGGGGCTTCTGCTGAAGACGTAGAAGAAGCGATTTGTCAACGGATAGAAGATGCGGTTGATGGGATCAATGATATTGAAGAAGTCCGTTGTGAGGCGCGGGAAAGCATGGGTACAGCGGTTGTCAAGTTGCGCGAAGGGGGTAATGTTGACTATTTTTTGGAGGATGTCAAAACCGAAGTTGAGGCGATTGATAATTTTCCGGAACAAACAGAATTGCCTATTATCAAGCCTTTAGGGCGTACTGATCCTGTTGCGTCTATTGCCATAACGGGCCCGATGAGTGCGACAGATTTAAAGGCTTATGCTGAACAGATCAAAGATAGTTTATTGCTGGTACCCGAAATTTCGCAAATCGATATCGAAGGCTTTTCTGATCATCAAATTCGTATTGAATTACCCAGCCATGCGCTGCGTTAATATGGGCTCAGTGTGAGCGATATTGCTGCCGCGATTAGTCGGCAAAGCATCAATTTACCCGCCGGCAGTCTCGAAACGCGCAATCAAGATGTGTTGATTCGTTTTGTCGATGAACGCCGTACTGTGCAAGCGTTTGAAGCATTAATTGTTGTCGGTAATCGCAGTGGGGCTGAGATTCGTTTAGGCGATATTGCGCGTATCACAGATCAGTTTGAATTAGCGGAAAATAAGATTATTTTTAATGGGCAACGTGCCGCTATTTTAAAGATCAGTAAAACCAAAGCGGAAGATGTTTTGGTTATCGGCGAAGCCGTCAAAGCGTTTGTGGAAACGGCGCAAGAAACCGCGCCACAAGGGGTGCGTTTTACCCTCACCACAGATAGGTTTTCCATCGTCGATGATCGGTTGAATTTATTAATCAAAAACGGTTGGCAAGGTTTTATATTAGTCGCCATGACACTCTGGTTGTTTTTCAGCTTACGTTTCGCCTTTTGGGTAGTGATGGGCTTGCCCGTTTCTTTTTTAGGCACTATTTTCTTTATGCCGCTTTTTGGATACTCGCTCAATATGATCACCATGGTGGGGCTACTGATTGCAATCGGTTTGCTCATGGATGATGCCATTGTGATTTCTGAAAATATTGCGACGCATTTGAAAAAAGGCAAATCAGCCCTACAAGCCGCCATTGATGGCACACAAGAAGTGGGGGATTGGTGTTTTATCCTCGTTAATGACAACCTTGTGCATGTTTGGGCCACTGGCTTTTTTAGAAGGCGATATCGGTAAAGTGTTGAAAGTCATGCCAGTTGTCTTAATTATCACATTAATCATCAGCTTATTTGAAGCGTTTTTTATCCTGCCACATCATATCGCGCATTCCCTCGCCCATAGTCAAAAAGCTAAACCGAATGCCCTTCGTCGCGGGTTTGAAAACCTGATTGAATGGCTGAGACTTCAGCTCTTAGGGCGCATTGTCAAAGGCATGGTGAATTGGCGTTACCTGTTTATCGGCCTGATCATAGCTGCACTTGTCGGATCAGTTGGCATGTTAGCCAGCGGCCGAATCAAATTCAGTGCTTTTCCAGATATTGATGGCGATATTCTCGAAGCACGCATTTTGTTGCCGCAAGGTACCCCATTAGCGCAGACAGAAGCCAAAGTAGAACACATCATGGCCGCCTTAAATCGCGTGAATGCTGAATTAACGCCGCTTCAACCCAAAGGGCAAGCTTTAGTTAAAAATGTCCAAACACAATTCAGTCAAAATAAGGATGCTTCTGAAACCGGCCCCCATGTTGCCACTATCACCGTCGATTTGCTCACCGCCGAAGAACGTCATGGACAACTTGATGACATTATCCAACGATGGCGAGAAGAAGTAGGCGATTTGCCCGATATACTCAGTATTAATTTTAAAGAGCCGAGTATCGGCCCAGCCGGCTTAGCGATTGAAGTGCGTTTACAAGGTACTGATTTGACTCAATTAAAAACCGCCTCAATAGCATTACAAAACTGGCTAAACCGTTATCAAGGCGTATTCAATCTTTCCGACGACTTACGCCCCGGCAAACCGGAAGTGCGTCTCAGTTTACGAGAAGGCGCATTAGCTTTAGGCCTAGATGCCACCACCATCGCCAATCAATTACGTTCCGCATACTACGGTTATACCGCCAGTGAAATTCAAGTCGGGCCAGAATCTTATGAAATCGATGTCCGTTTAGATCGATTAGATCGAGACAGCCTAGCGGATTTAGATTACTTCACCTTAACCACCCAAGATGGGCAACAAGTGCCCCTCAGCGCCGTAGCCACGATTGAAATGGCACGCGGTTACGCCCGCATCCAACGTATCAATAACCAACGCACCGTCACGATTCAAGGTGATGTTGATAGGCGTGTTTTGAATGTGAATGAACTGATTAGCCAAACTCAAAAACGATTTCTACCCGATTTTCAAGAACGCTACCCCACTATCAGCATCTCTTTTGAAGGCTCCAGTAAAGAAGGTGCCAAAACCGGGATGTCAGTACGCAACGGATTTCTATTCGGATTAATCGGCGTATTCATCCTCCTCAGTTTCCAATTCCGCAGTTACATCGAACCGTTAGCCGTCATCACCGCCATACCCTTATCCTTCATTGGCGTGATTTGGGGGCATTGGTTAATGGGCCTCGACATCACCATGCCAAGCGTCGTCGGTTTCGTTTCACTGGCCGGCATTGTCGTCAATGACTCCATTATTTTGATCACGTTTTTAAAAATGCGCGTCAAAGAAGGCTTCTCAATTCACGATGCTGCTTGCACAGCCAGCCAAGAACGTTTTCGCGCCGTCTTACTCACCTCAATGACAACCATAGCCGGTTTAATCCCCCTGCTATCAGAAACCAGTTTACAAGCACAAATCCTGATACCCTTAGTCACCAGTTTAGTCTTTGGATTGCTGGCCTCCACGTTATTAGTATTGCTTGTCGTGCCCGCCTTATATACTATCTTGGAAGATTTTGGGTTTACTGAGAAAGTTTAATTTTAGGCATGCCTTCCAACTTTAAATTTATTTTGCTGGTCTTCGTTCCAAATTTATTTTGCGGGTTTTCATTAATATTTTTTTGTCCTGTACAAAGCCAGAAAACACAAACCCGGCCTTATAACAGAGGAACGAAAAAACGGCTGCAAAATAAATTTTGCACTCCAAAACGGCTGGGAAATAACAGAGGAACGAAAAAACGGCCGCAAAATAAATTTTGCACTCCAAAACGGCTGCAAAATAACAGAGGAACGAAAAAACGGCTGCAAAATAACAGAGGAACGAAAAAACGGCTGCAAAATTCTTTTCGAGCTACTGATGTTCAGGGCAGATTCTAATAAACGGGCCGATGGCGCAAAACTAAAGGGTTTTAAGTTTTTAGGATTAATTTGCCTTTGTACTTCATGCAATCGGGAAACGCTATAGTCAGGTAAGTACTGAAGCACAAATAAACAGGTATTTTACCGCAAGGGGCAACCACAAGGGATTGCCCCTACGAACCGCCCGTAGGGGCAATCCCTTGTGGTTGCCCCTCTTCTTAGTTGTTTCTTTTAATTAAAATACCTGAAAATTTATGGTTCAGTACTTAGGTTGGGTTAGCGAAACATAACCCAACATTGCTTCTATTGATTCATTTAGAGATGTCGGGTTCCGCAAAGCTAACCCAATCTACGCAACTTGGAGTTTATTATGATATATAACACAACAAACTTAACAACTGCCAGTGCTAATCTGGCAAAATTCTGTGATCAAGTCGTTGATGATCGGGATGTGGTTGTTATTACTCGACCCGATAGGGAAAACGTCGCGCTTATTGCCGAAGACGAATTAGAAAGTTTAATGGAAACTGTCCACTTATTGAGTTCCCCTCAAAACGCTATCCGTCTTTTAACCGCGTTAGAAGAAGCTAAAACGAAAACACTGAAACCTCAAAGTATTGAGACACTACAACGTGAATTAGGGTTTGATGAAAAAGGATGAATTCAATATATGTCAGATCGAGATGCGGTTTTTCGTCCACAATTTAGGGAAGACCTTGCTTATTGGGTAGAGACTGATCGCAAGATTGCCCTTCGTGCCTTTAAGCTGATAGAAGCAACCATGCGTGATCCCTTTGTATTGATATTTGTGCTTACACAAATGGACTGGGCATATCTAGTGTCCAGTCTTCAAGAGTTTGTTCTTGACAAAGCTCACGAAGTATCTGACTTGCCTTTGCACACATTTGTTGATACGACAAACCCTGATAGGCTTCTAATTCGCTTGCAATTGAAAGGGAAAGACGCGCTTCTTCGTAAATGTACCGTTGTGCATACTTTAACAGCCAGTATGAATCACGAAACTTCTTCAAACTCTTTTGCTTGGAAGGAGGAGCAACGAAAAACTCATAAATCAGTTTGGCATTATCAATACGCCATTGATGCCATTTTTCGACGGTCCAACCTTTGAGTGCGTTGTGGATTTGTTCAATATTTTCAAGCACAAGCAGTTCATCCTCAAAAATTTCTTGACGACTGAAACATTCTTGAAAATATTTATCTAAAGAACTCATGTTTCTCTCCAGTAACAATATTCAAATTTCTGATATTAAAAGACAAAAGAAAACATCAGGTGCGTTCGATACTCCATTCATTGAACATCCACCATTTTCTCGTTCCCACCGCATGATATTGATCTAACCAAGCTTTGACGGTGTTGACGTAATCTGAGTCTTGGGCGGTTTCGATATGCGCCGCGATACTTTCCCATTTTGTGTCACTCATTATTTTTTCTCCTCTATAAAAAAACATAGCTATTAGAAATGTCTTGTTTCGCTTTTTTTTCTAAGAAGGCGATAACTTGTTCTCTTGACACGGTTGGAAATCCTTCCAAAAAATCATCAATGGATTTTCCACCTTTGAGATAGTCAATCAAAGTTTGTACAGGGACTCTCGTGCCTGCAAAAACGGGGGTGCCGCCCATCACATCAGGAGTGGAAGTGATAATCGGTGGGACATCTTCAATTTTGAGTGATGTTTGGGCCGGTGTTTTTGGTTCAAGGGTTTTTTCACCAATAACCACCAAAATATGATGTAGTCCAGGTTGAACGTCTCTTGGTAATTGTAATTGCAAACTAAGGATTCCATCCTTAGAAATCATAGCATTGGTTTCGATAGCTTTCATATTGGTTTCCTTTTCTGGGTTGAGGGTTTCGGGAATTGTGCGGATTTCCCGAAACAATCGTAGAGAAGTTGGACTTCAAAGCAAAGCTTTGTTTACATTTCTCAGGCTTTGTCGGTGTTGACGTAATCTGAGTCTTGGGCAGCTTCGATATGCGCCGCGATACTTTCCCATTTGGTGTCACTCATGATTTTTTCTCCTCTGTTTGAATCAGAATTTTTAGAATGATAGAATTTTCAGAATGATAGAATCATACCCAACCAATAGCAACGACAGTCACTTCTACACCGTCAATCATTTCGATCTCAGACAGTTTTTCAAGCACCGTTTTTTCTTCAACTGGGATAAAAATGGCCATAGTCACCTGATCAAATCCTAAATTTGTGGCATATTCAGCGGCTTTATGACGATCATATCGGGCTTGATAAATAGTCGTAAAACTTTTGACTTCGATAATGCCTCGTTTGTCGCCACAGCGAAGGTGAAGTTCCACTTTGCCGTTGCCAGTCGGAAACTCGGGACTGACGACACAACGTCGGCCCACCGCCGATTGAAGCCAAGTATAAAGATGAAAATGTCCAACCGCCTCTGCCAGTTTGAAATCGGTTTTGCGGCGCGGTTGCTCTTTCCAAGGATTGAGGCCTTTTGCTTTCAAACGGTAGAGGTAATCTTTATAGCGTTGCAACAAAGCGGGCAGATCAAGTGATTGACCGGTAAAGACATCCGCGAGATCGTCCAACGGTTGTAAAGCCAGAATCGGCATTCTCTCTTCAAGCATTTCCTGACTCAACGCAAAGTAAAGACAATCCTGAATAAAAGGGGAAGAAAAACGGCAAATTTCATCACGTTCACCATTGGGTTGGCGAAGGGTTTCTGAGGTGACGATGCCATGAAGATATAAATAGCTGCACTTGGGTTCATAAAAAGAAAAGGGCATATCCGAATGGGTAAAGAGTTCTATTAAATAATCCTGATATTCAGGCATTCTCGCTTTCGCTATGAGATTCATCACGGTATTGTTGGGTTCGACAAATCGGGCTTTATGCCAGACTAAATGCCAAGTTTCCCTATCAATGACTTGGTTTGGGCTCGGATTGTATTTTTCAGTGAGCAATTCCCCAAACCAAGAAACTAACCCAGGTTGGCCCTTCGTGCTGTTATAGATACTTTCAACTACCAAAGGCTCAATAGCTTGACCACTTTCATCCTGATATTGTTGATACAAGGCTTTGACTTCATCAAAGCTAAAATTCGGAACATGCAATGATCGTTGAATATTAAACGGTGAGCCGCGCTGACTATCCAAACCTAACACCGCACGGATGCCAATGAGTGCCAGTCCATGTAGCCAATGTTTTTCCCGATCCAAATACATTTCTCTAAAGCGCCCTATCAGTAAATCTAATAACGCTGGGGGTGTCGTATCCACTTCGTCTATCAACAAAATAAGCGGATTTTTCCACAATCCTTTGTCTTTTGAAAACAATGCACTAAATTCATGCCAGTCTTTGACAACCGGGTGTCCGGGTAATTCTCTCTCAAGCACATCGCTTAACTCGTCAGAAAACGCCGTCTTTCCAGATTTGTCAGAAGGTGTATAGCTCATTCCGCGAAGATTACCGAGAGAAAAATTATAGACGGTGTAATCTGGATATCGCTTGGAAATGTCGGCTCGTATTTGCCTCATCAACCAAGTTTTACCCGTTTGACGCGGTGCCCAAATGGTAAAATAATGACCGCCTGTTTCGGGTTGACCGATCAGTTGCTCAACACCTTGAGCAATCAGTTCTTCACGTTTGACACAAAAATGTGCTTTACAATCTACCGGCCCGTAAGAATGAAAATGTCTCATGTTATTAACCTCATTTAGACTTCTGGGGCAACCACAAGGGATTGCCCCTACATCAATATTATTTGTTAATAATATTGTCCTGATACTTTTTTTCAACACAGAGAGCACAGAGGGCCACAGAGGGCCACAGAGAATAAGTCATTTTTGCCATAGTTTTTGCGTGAATTTTATTGTTCAGATTGATCTTAAACGATTAATATATATAATCAGCGTAAATCATGACAATCAGTTTTATCTGCGTTCTATTTAGTTTTCAATTTTGTGTTAAAATCTGCAAATCATCCTAACAAATAACAAAAAATATATGACTAAACCTCATTCACCCCTTAATCCCAATCGTAATCTCGATTATCTCTTTTATTTCTTGTTTCGCACTTCTCGCTGGCAAGATGGGGAATATCGACATGAACCCTTATTGGCGTTTGGTAAGCTTCATGATTTGGGAATTCCTATTGATACCGATAAACGCTTGTTTCGCCGTTCGGCTCCGGAGCAAACGCCTTTGGCGGATTGGCATCATCATTTCAATCAGGCTTGGCAAGATATTTTACAACACTATAGTCAAGCGTTTAATCCTGAAAACCCGCACTTGGCTATGGAGCAAGCGGTGCAGTATTGTCAGGCGAATCTCTTGGGTGTCGCTTTAGTGATTATGGATGAGAAACTGGCGCACCATGAGGTGACTTTACCGCTTTATGATCCCCAATATCATGAATTAGGGGAAGCTTATTTTAATTGTGATTCTCAAGTCAAGTTGTTCAGTATTCGTGACCAGAAGGAAACTATGTCGCAACCGGCTACTTTTCATTCTTTTAAACCGAGTGTCGATAAACGCGCTTTAAAAGCGGAAAATTGGACGTTGCGTTTGGATAAAACCCAACCTTATTTGATGGCAATGCAGGCTAGATTCTCTGAACACAATCCCGTTGTGACGCTGGTGCCTGAAAATAATCCTATTTTTGCGGTGTATGGTTTGGCGCATGGCGATGCTTATCGTGTTTTAGCCCCGTTTACGCCGGCCGAACGAGAACATCGTTGGCCGGTACGATTACAACGGTTTTTGCTTGGTGCGGATATGAAAGGCTTGTCGCTGAAAACCACGGCCTTGTTGAATAGCATTTTAGCACGTTTACTCATCGCTGATACGGTGTTTGAAAGCTTGGATTGTGAGGCGCGTTTATTACGCTTGACTTTGCAACAGAAAACAGCGCACTATTTTGCAACTTCTGATCAAACCATTCAACAGACTCCCCATTCTGTGCTTGAACAACAATTACGTGAAATGGAGAATCTCGTCACGACGACGGATTATGCTTTAGGGAGAATCAGTCAAGCCATTAAAACCTTGGAAATCAATCAAGATAATTTTCAATGGCGATTGCATAATTTGCACCCTGATGAATCGGAATGGCAAATGGATTGGCAAAGCAGTAAACCCTATCCGTCGTTGTTAGAACCTTTACATCTTGGGTTAGAGAATTTAAAAAATCATTTGGCTTATATTGAAGGGAAACTGACGCATCTGAAAGGCAGTTGTACGCGATGGCGTTCCTATATCACCCAAAATCGTCATCAATTGACAGAACATTTGGGGCATGTTGGCACGATCATCGTTTTTCTTATCGTGTTAGGTGAATTTTTTGGACGCAGCAAAGCTGAAGAAATCGGGTTTTGGGCGGATATATTACAACGCATTGCCTTTGTGTTAAACCATCATTTGACTTATTTGGTGATTTTGGTTCTCTATATTTTGTTTGTCTTGCGTCATTACAGCAAGGAATGGTTCAAATCACTTAAATACAAATTTCATAAGAAATAACAGCTAGAAGGATTCCATTATGACTCAATTACGTGCCTATATTGAAGAATACATCGACACAATCAACCAGATTTTGCATGCCCATTCAGATGATAAAGGGATGCGGGAAGCGGCCTCAAAAGCCTGGCCTGATAAAAGCGATCCACGGCAATTAATCTTTCGGAAAACAGGCCTCCGTTTTACCACTAATCCCGCAAATGCCGGTGGCGGTGATGATGCGCGGTTGGTTAATGAAATGCCACAAACGACGGTAACTGCCCAAAGCAGTGATTTACGTATGATGCTGGAACAGTATGTGATCGCGATTACGGTGATTTTGCAAAGCTGTCAAGAAGATGCGGAAATGATAATCAAAGCAAAAGACAAGTGGCCATCGGAAAATGATCCTCGACGGTTGGTTTTTACTCTGTTTAAGGGATGAGTACAACTGATGAGTACAGCGGATTTACGGTATAAACGGATTGGTGCAAGGGTAAGTACTGAACCAGAAATTTTCAGGTATTTTATAATATAAGAAGCAACCAGAAATGGGGCAACCACAAGGGTTGCCCCTACGCACCTGTTCTTGACAAACCCGCTTCCCATCATATAGAATACCGACTTCCTGAATTATTCAGAAAGGAAGTCAATATGACAAAAGCTTCGACAGATTTAGATAATCCTTGGAAGGATGTTATCGATCTGTATTTTGAAGACTTTATGCAGTTCTTTTTTCCAAAAATACATAAACTGATTGACTGGAATCAGCAGTGTGAATTTCTGGATAAAGAATTGCAAAAAGTCGTCAGAGATGCCGCAATGAAAAAACGCTTGGCTGATAAATTAGTCAAAGTGTGGCTCAAAGAGGGCGATAGCGTGGTACTTTATATCCATATTGAAATACAAGCCCAAAAAGACGATGACTTTGCTAAGCGTATGTTCATTTACAACTACCGCTTGTTTGATCGCTATGGCACTAATGTTATCAGCCTCGCTATTTTAGGCGATGATCAATCTGATTGGCGGCCTAAGCGTTATCGCTACGGGCTAGGTGAATGTGAAACATCATGTGCTTTTTCCATTGTCAAACTCTTGGATTACAATAAAAAATGGAAATCGCTTGAAAAGTCTAAGAACCCATTTTCCATTGTAGTACGCACGCATCTCAAGGCTTTAGAAACTCGTCGTTCAAAGCAAAAACGCTTGTATTGGAAAAAACAGTTGTTTAAAGCTTTGTATGAAGCCAATTACAGTGAGCAAGATATTTTAGAGCTGTTTCGCTTTTTAGATTGGGTAATGGCTTTGCCAGAAAATCTCGAAAAGCAATTCAATGATTTTTCCACGCAATACGAAGAGGATAAAGGTATGCCATACGTTACCAGTATTGAAAGATTTGGTATTGAGAAAGGCCTTGATAAGGGCCGGGAAGAGGGCATATTGCAACAAGCCCGAAAAAGCGTTGTTGATGCTTTACGCACCCGTTTTAAGCGAGTGCCTCAATCCCTGGTTAAAATGCTTCAAAGCATTGAAGACGCAAAGCTTTTGTCTAATTTGCATCAGAAAGCCATTTTAGCCGATTCCCTCAAAACCTTTAAGCAAGGGCTTGAAAAAATGTAGTACAACGGATGACGTGGATAAACGGATTGATGCAAGGGTACCAATAAACTAATCCGTTTATTTCACAATGTCATGTAGGGGCAATCCCTTGTGGTTGCCCTTTGTTGGCTCAGGGGAATGAACGGATTGATGCAATGCTACCCTTGCACCAATCCGTTTATCCACGTCATCCGCTGTACTATCCCCCCAACACCGTAAACCCTGCCCAATAAACATACTCCTCAAACGGACGTTTCTTTAAAACATAAGCCATCCGAATATGCCCATCCGCTGCCATATCGCATTCATCCATCTCATCCCCCTCTAACCTCAATCCCATCGCCTCCGCTATCCTTTCAAACTCCCCTACCGTCATCTCTCGCAAGGTGCGACGGGCTTTGGCGGCGACTTGATGCCATGCTAAATCCGGTTCATTCGCCGCTATCGTATAAAAATAATAACTGAAACAATACGCGGCAACGCCATCACACGGCCATAATGTACCAACCACTGTCTTGGCACCGGCCGCTGCTAAACTCGGCCCTATCCCTATCGGTGTCAATAACCCTGTCGTGTCTTGTCCATTCAAATTCGATTCACAGGCCGATAACACGATTAAATCCGCTGACGTGCGAATCGCGCCAATTGTCCATAACGGCCAACGATAACCCGTTTTATCATTTAACGTTAAAAAACTGCTCAACGGTTCAAAACGATTAAATACGCCATGTGTCGATAAATGCAGATGACGCTGCTGATTGAGATGCTGCAACGCTTTAAAGATCGTTAACCCGCTTTGTTCCACTTCCCCTGTATTAAACTGTTTCGCTACCCATTCCCCTTCTTTGAGCATACAAAACTCTTCGCCACTGGGATCGTTGAATACCCAACTGTCTTGAGTCGCGGCTGTCGTTTCCGAGCCTAACCAATGTCTCACACTCACTTCTCGTACTAACCGGTTTTCCAAAGGGGCTAACGCTTCCCAAGGTAATTGCCCTAACGGCGCTGGAAAGATCACGATGAGTTGTTCTAAGCCGTTTGCCCACTGGTTTAAACACTCAGCAAGTCGGCTCATGGGTTCTGACGTGATCACGCTTGCCCAATCCGGTATCGGTACGAAGTCGCCTCTGACGGCATTAGCCGATCTGAGTTGTTCTAAACCGCGTGTCCATTGGGCTATCACACCGTCTGCTTTTTCCAGCATCCATAAATCCTGTTCGGCACAGCCTTCGGGTAAATCTCGCAGACTCAATCCGTCTTGATCTAACCATAAAACGCGCAGACGCGCTTGCACGGGATCAAAAAACGGTTGAACCAATGCGCCCGATTCTGCGGCTAAACGTGTTTGGCAGTCTGCAATACTGGGCGGTACGGGTATCAAGTCATCCAATGCCTTTAACCAAGTGACGAACGGTGGCCAAGGGCTGTCAGGCGGTGGCGGGCATTGTGTCAAGAGCTTCAATTCGTTTTCAAAGGCTGCTGTCAATTGCTCACCCACTTTTTCTCGCCAGCTATCCAGATTCAGGTTAGTGGTTAAAGCAGTGAAAGCGATGCGGGAGCGTTCTAATAGGGCCCAGAGTTGTGCGATATCAGGCGAATCCGCGTTTAAAATCTCTTCTAACCAAACCTGGGCCCAAGCATTCACTTGTTCACCCCAATGACTCTGCGGCCAAGTGGTGGGATAGACTTTTAATACCGATTCAAAACGACGTTTCAGATGGGTGATCACAACAGACACGTCATCAACCTGAATATTCCCTTGTTGATCTAACCATGCCCCAATTCCCTGTCTCAAGGTTTCCTGTCCTGTCCCACAAATCATCGCTTTCAGGGCAGTTTGCTGAGCCTGCACTGTCGTGTGGCCTTGATAGAGTATCCGATCAAAGGGAGTCGATAAGTCTTTGTTTTCTAAAGCGGTTAAAAAAATCGCTAAGGGTTGAGCGTCTTGTTGCGCCGCTTGCCAAGCGGCTTGTAAATAATGAATGATGGTGCTGTGATCACCGTCTAGCCAATCGTTCAAGGCTTCGCGTAAATCGCTGTGATCGTGTTCAAGGCTTTTTTCTGAAATCAGTAATGCCGTACATTTCAAGCTTTGCCCCTGCCACCAATCCCCTAACCGACTGTTTTCACTCCCTGCCCAAGCCAATAACTGGCTACGGGTTAAAGCGTCATTCAGTTTTTGAACATTTTCCAACAAGGGCAGATTCGGGCAATAAATGATTTTATAAGCCGAGGTATGCGCGTCGGTATGTGCGTCTTCAAACCAGTGCTTCTCAAGCAGCGCGTTTTGCAAATCAGGCGAATAAACAAACAGCACGCCCAAGACAATTGTGGCAGGATCGCTTAAAGTATCCCAGTTTGTAGGGTGGGTAACGTGTTGCCCACCATTCCCATCACTTTCCAAAGTGTCTGTAGGGTGGGTAACGTGTTGCCCACCATTCCCATCACTTTCCAAAGTGTCTGTAGGGTGGGTAACGTCTTTTTGTTGCCCACCATTTCCATCACTTCCTAAACCGGCAGGCAAGGATACCCATTTCAACAAAGCCGCTTTCAACCAATCCGTTTGGGCTGTTGAGGCTTCATGAACCCTTTGATACCACCGCCATTGCTTATTCATTTTCAGTTTCATATCTTGGTTCAATAGCTGCTGCACTTCGGATAAAGTTGATCGCAAGGATTGGCGAGCAAACCAAGCGCGATACCAAGGCAAGGCATCAAGCTGTTGTTGACAGCCTGCAAGACAAGAGCTATTAAGCGGCAAAGGTAAGGGGATCTGAGGAAAACAGGCAGCCCATTGTGAGTTAAGGCGCTGCTGCAATAATGCCAAAGGTTGCCCAATTTTCTGTTGCCACTGTTTGTGATATTTAGGATTATCTACCCCTGCTAATGTCGAATAAGCTTGATGTAATCCCTGTCGTTCTGCCGCTTCGTCTAAGATATAAAGGCCTTCAGAGAAACGCAGCAAAATCTCAGTTGGATCGCGTACCTGATTGTCTAAAGTTATTGGTGTTAAATGCCGATGTTTGCGTTTGGGATTATGCCATTGTGTGAGTAAGTGATGGAGAAAGTTTTGGAAATAGGTGGTGAGTTGATCGGGGAAGACGATACTGAGAAAGCGAATTTTGAGGTTATTAAGTGAATTTTGCCACTCTTCTGGTGCTGACTGGCTGGCAACTTGCCAAAGCAAGTAACTTTCTAAGGGTAGAAAGACAAGACTTGCTGCAACTTGGCCTGTGTTGTATAAAGTACCAGAGTGATTGATGTACAGGAAAAGCACCCACTCACGCACCCCACTGGCCGTTTCGCCCTCTTTTAAAAAAGCCTGTGCGTGTTTGATGCCTTGTTGGTAAGTGTCAAGAGCTTTATCGAATTGTCCCTGTTCGTACCAGACTTCCCCCGCATTGAAGTACAATTTCAGCACCCGCTCACGCACCCCACTGGCCGTTTCGCCGTCTTTTAAAAAAGCCTCTGCGTGTTTGAGGCCTTGTTGGACAGTGTCAAGAGCTTTATCAAGTTGTCCCTGTTCTGTCCAAGCTACCCCTGCATTGTGGTACAGTCTCAGCACCCACTCACGCACCCCACTAGCCGTTTCGCCCTCTTTTAAAAAAGCCTCTGCGTGTTTGAGGCCTTGTTGGTAAGTGTCAATTTCTTTATCGACTTGCCCCTGTTTTCCCCAAGCTATTCCAGCGTTGGAGTACAGTTTCAGCACCTGCTCACGCACCCCACTAGCCGTTTCGCCCTCTTTTAAAAAAGTCTGTGCGTGTTTGATGCCTTGTTGGTAAGTGTCAAGTGCTTTATCGAATTGTCCCTTTTCTCTCCAGACTACCCCCGCATTGAAGTACAGGGAAAGCACCGTCTCACGCACCCCACTGGCCGTTTCGCCGTCTTTTAAAAAAGCCTCTGCGTGTTTGAGGCCTTGTTGGTAAGTGTCAAGTGCTTTATCGACTTGTCCCTGTTCTTTCCAGACTATCCCCGCATTGATGTACAGGGAAAGCACCATCTCACGCACCCCACTGGCCGTTTCGCCCGCTTTTAAAAAAGCCTGTGCGTGTTTGATGCCGTGTTCTAAATAAGTCAAGCCGTCTCGTGGTTTGCCGAAAATCTGACGGGCTGCCTCATCAGCTATTTGTTGTAAAAACAGATATCCAAAGCGCAAGGCGGCACGTTGTTCGGGTGTATCGGCTTGGCTTAAACGGGTTTGTAAGTCTTGATCAAATTGGGTGAGCTGTTCACGCCAAGTCGCGAAGGAGAAGGCTTCGGCTTTGGGGGAATAATAGATTTCTTTGAAGATTTTGACAGCGATGGCGTGTTCTTCCGCAGTGAGGCGGTTGCCAAAATGGGCGTTGATAGTTTCTTCGGCACGTTGTTCAGGGGTTTTGTTTGACATTTTTTCAAGACTCAAATTTATAACTACAAGGATTGTTTATGAAGGGATTAGATCATAGTTGTACCTTGGTTTAAATCCTTTATTATAAACAATCCTTGTAGTTAGCGGTTTTCAGGGTGTCGTCGCTAAATAACTACAAGGATTGCTTATAAGAAGGGATAAGATCACAGTGCTACCCAGTTTAAATCCTTTATTATAAACAATCCTTGTAGTTAGCGATTTTCAGGGTGTCGTCGCTAAATAACTACAAGGATTGTTTATAATAAGGGATTAGATCATAGTTGTACCTTGGTTTAAATCCTTTATTATAAACAATCCTTGTAGTTAGCGGTTTTCAGGGTTTCGTTTAAGCTCTTTTCAATTAGCAATTATCAATTAGAGTATAAGTACAACGGATCAGGGGAGTGAACGGATTGATTGTGGGGTGTTTTGATGGGATCGCAGAGACGCGAAGCAGAGACGCGAAACAGAGACGCGAAGCATCGCGTCTCTACGCGATGAATGGAAACGGCTCACTCATCAATCCGTTTAATCCCCTGATCCGCTGTACTATCTGTTGGAGTTCGCAAGCTCACTCCAACCTACATTTGTGGTATTTTATTTTTTGGGGATTATGGTGTTGGAGTTGGAGTTCGCAAGCTCACTCCAACCTACATTTGTGGTATTTTATTTTTTGGGGATTATGGTGTTGGAGTTCGCAAGCTCACTCCAACCTACATTTGTGGTATTTTATTTTTTTGGGATTATGGTGTTGGAGTTCGCAAGCTCACTCCAACCTACATTTGTGGTATTTTATTTTAAATTTTGCACTCCACGCAAAATAACATGCATTCCAATCGCAATAACCATAAATAAATTCCATGAAAATCTTATTAACCGGTGCAACGGGCTTTATCGGACAACATTTATTATCGGCCCTACTGGCTGAAGGCCATGAAATCGTCGCTTGTGTTCGACAACCAGCGCGTTGGCAAACGCGATTCCCGAAAGTCAATTGGATATCTTGTGATTATAAACAGGATCATGAGCCAGAAGTCTGGTTGCCGCGTTTGTGCAATATTGATATCGTGATTAATGCTGTGGGCATCATTCGTGAAACCCGTGGACAGCGTTTTGATGACTTACACACCTATGCCCCAATCGCGCTTTTTCAAGCGGCCGAACAAGTGGGCATTCGTAAAATTATCCAGATTTCCGCTTTAGGAACCGATGACGAAGCTGAAAGCGCCTATCATTTGAGTAAACGGGCTGCTGATGAGGCGTTATTGGGCTTAAATGTTGAGGCTGTCATTCTTCAACCTTCTATTGTGATTGGGCGAGGCGGGGGCAGTACGATTTTATTTTCTGCCTTAGCGGCCTTGCCTTGGATACCCTTGATAGGGCAAGGTGAGCAACGGCTGCAGCCGATTGCGATTGAGGAAGTGAAAGCCTGTGTATTGGCCCTGTTACACGACTGGCCTGATAATAGCCAACGTTTAGAAATGGTTGGCGCAGAGGCCGTGACTTTTTCACAATTGCTTGTCGATATCAGAACGTGGTTAGGCTTGAGGCCTACGGCCACTTGGCCTATTCCAATATCATTAATGCGGTTATTCGCTAAGATAAATGATTGGATCGGCATCGGGCCCTTGACTTCAGAAAGTTTAGCGATGTTAGAGCGCGGTAATTGTGGCGATCCCGCGCCTTTAAGGGCCGTAACCGGTGTCAAACCACGCACTGTTGAAGCCAGTTTACAAAACAGTCCGGCCAGTAGGGCCGATCTGGAACAAGCGCAACTGTTTTTCTTACGCCCTTTATTACGTTTAAGCATTGGTTTCTTGTGGCTATTCACCGGAATCGTTTCCGCGTTTCTCTATCCGGTTGATGAGAGTTATGAATTACTGGCCGCTGCGGGTATCAGCGGCATTTGGGCACCGTTCATGCTTTATTTCTCTTCCGCTTTGGATGGCTTATTGGGTATCGCCACCTTGATCGGTTATCGAATACGATTGGTGGTGGGGCTACAATTATTATTAATGGTAGGCTATACGGTGATCATCAGTTGGGCTTTACCTGATTTATGGCTTCATCCCTTTGGCGCGATTACCAAAAATATACCGTTGATTGCCGCAACGCTGATGATGTTGGTTTTTGAAAAGAAGGCATTTTAAAAACATAACGCAAGAGACGCAAGAGACGCAAGAGACGCAAAGATTTATTTTGAGTGCTCTGGAAAATTTAAAAATATTATAGAACGCTGATTGTGCTGATCGTCATGATTTTCGCTGATTAAAAACAAATAGAACGCTGATTGTACTGATTGTCATGATTTTCGCTGATTAAAAACAAATAGAACGCTGATTGTACTGATTGTCATGATTTTCGCTGATTAAATCAATCATTTTAACCATTTTAACATTTTGATCAGCGTCAATCATGAGAATCAGCATTTCACGCTTAGGCCTGTTTTTCATCAGGAAAATGGGGTTGCCAATGCCAGTTTGGTGCGGCTTCTTGGGCTTGATTGAGTATGGCTTGAATATCTTTGTTGCTTTTCACTGATTTATTTTCCCATAGGCGATCAAGTAGTTGAGGCGCGAGTTCTTGTTTATTGCTTAGCAGTACGAATGCCGATTCTGATAAGGTGTTCTTGATGAGTTCAATCTCTTTATCGTTTTCCAACCATTCGTAATCATTCAGTAGGGCATAGATTGAGGTGGCTTGCAATTTGTTTTGCATCCAGTCGAAATCCAGTAAGAGTAATTTGAGTTCGCTATGGCGGCCAGCATGGTGTAAGTGCATACAAAGATATTCAAAGAAGTAACCGTCGTTGGGGCCACTTATCCAACCATGTTGATCACATTGGCGGCGGTAAATGGCTAATAAGTGGCTATGCAATTTATCCCGTTCTGCTTCTGCACATAAGTAGTCGTGTTGGAAAGCGTGTAAACTCAGATATTTGTGTGAGTCGCTTTCAGTGAGATGTAATAAGCCTTTTTCAGTGAGTTCTTTGATAAAGCGGTAGGCTTCTTCGTCTATCAGTTGGTAGAGGTAACGCCATAACATGATGGCGACGGATTGAGGAATGTGTGAGTAATCCGCAAAAACGGCTAATGCGATGTAATAGTCTGCTGGCTCGCCTAAGGCTTCTACATTAAGTTGTAGGGCTTGCATGAGGGCGCGTGGGTGTTTGTCAGGAAATTCAGACTCTTCATCTTCTAAACGTTCAACTAATTCTCCCCATGTTGTTGGGGATTGCTGACGTGCAACGTGCGCTACTAATTTGATGGCTAAAGGTGAATAATCACAGGTGCGTACTATTTCTTCCACGCTAGCTGGGATAGAGGAGGCCGTGATGTCTTCTCTGGCGACAGAATTGATGAAAAATTCTACTGCTTGTTCTTCTGAAAACCCTTTTAATTTATAACCCTTTGTTATTTTAATAAAATACTGCGTAATGTCTAATAACTTGCTGTCACTGCTGGTTATCAAGAGTTGACAATGTTCCACGACGAGATTAAATGGCAAGATGTCTTGTGCATCTGTCACATCATCTAAAATCAATAGACAGGCACGAGTCGCACAGATTTCACGCAAAGATTTTGTACCTTGTTCGATATCCAAAATATCGGTTGTTGATTCTCCGAGTGTTTCGATGAATGCGATTTGGTGAGCTAATAAATCGGCATCTGCGCCTAATGTGTGCCAAAAGATGCCGTCTGGAAAGGTGAGTCTAATTTCTGTTTCCCGCGCTAAAGCGGCAGCCAGGGCTGATTTACCCATGCCACTAGGTGCTTGAATCACAATAGGCGGCCTTTGTTTATCGGTGGTTTTCGCCAGTAATTTCATTTTAACCTCTTTTAAAATAGGTCTTTCTTTAATAAAATGATTTGGTAATTCGGGCACCTGATGCAAGGTGGCGGATTGGGTGTGTTTCTTGAGTTCGCCTAATTCGCGCCTCATGTCTTGCACTTCGGTATCAAGGGTTTTGATGAGCCGCTGAAAAAGGAGTTTACGATCCAGTTTGGTTTTAAGGGATTCGTATTGTCGCAAATCCCCTAAGATTTTATTGAGCAAATCATAGTGTTGTTTGAGCAAGATAATTTTTTGTTCGATGCTTTCATCCAAATGGTGTGATTGGACTTGTTCTTCGGCTGCTGCTTGATGGGCATGGCCTTCTTTAGAGAAAGCTAAGAAGGCCTTTTGGAGTTCTTGAGCCCGTTGTCCGATGCGAGTGACTTTGCTAAAAAATTCATCAAACTTATTTAAAGAGATGACGAGGGCTGTTTTCTTGCCCGTTTCATCAACAATATATTGCGGGTGCAGGTATTGTTTATCTGGAATGGTTAAGTCCATGTTTTGATAACCTTTAATTGTCCAAAAGTAGAGACGCGATGCTTCGCGTCTCCGATGCTTCGCGTTTTTACAAAACAGAGACGCGAGGCATGGTAGTCCCTACAAACCAATGGAGGTGTTCAAATAGTGGGAATTGAGATGTATTAAAAGCCACGGAATGACACAGAAAGCACGGAATATTTTTCCGTGTTTTTCCGTGTTTTTCCGTGGCAAATGAATGATTGTAGGGGGCAACCTTCGGTTGCCCCTTTTTATAAGGTTTACAATTCTTCTAACTGGTTTTATCAAGAATTGTGACGTTTTGGAATGCGATTGATTGGGTATTGGGATTATTAAATGGGAACGCTTCACACAAGGGCAACCACGAGGGATTGCCCCCTACAATAACCAATTGTCTGTAGGGGCAATCCCTTGTGGTTGCCCCTTCCTTTCCCACCCTACGTGCATCCATCCGATGGAATCTTTTCAAGTGGCATCCGCTTGACATCTTGGTGTCCCACCAATTGGGAATCAAAAATGGGTGTGTAACTCATGACACTTTGGACGTAGTGGCGGGTTTGATTATTCGGAATCAATTCTACCCAAACATCGGCAGGTAAACAGCGATATTTTTTCATCCACCGTTTGGTGCGTGATGGGCCCATGTTATAGGCCGCAGTGGCTAACAGCATATTGCCGTTGAATCGGTCAAGCATTTTCCTTAAATAGCTTGTGCCTAGCAAGATATTGATATCGGGCACCAACAAGTCTTGGTCGTTTTTTAACTTGATGCGTTGCTTTTTAGCCACTTCCTCAGCTGTTGCTGGCATCAGTTGCATGAGGCCTAAGGCACCTGCATAGGAATGGGCATCAGTTTGAAAAAGACTTTCTTGAAGCATGATGGCATAAACATAAGCATAGTCCAGCTTTTGGGCCTGAGCGTTAGTGAGTACCGCGTCATAAAAAGGGAGCGGAAAGCTGATCTTGAGATCATGAAAATGTTTGGCTCTAGCCGAGGTGTGGATGGCCCGATCATGCCAACCCCATTCGTGGGCTAAAGCGGCCGCTGTTTTTAATTCGTCAGGGCTTAACGTGGGTAATACCGCTTGCCATTCCTTGCGAGCGAAGTTTGTCAATCCAATGAAGTACAATTCACGGGCACGTATCAGGGCGGCATTGTTCTCAAGTAATTGATCTTTCTGTTCTTGAGTGATTGTCAACGGTTGTGCGTGAAATGAATAAGGTTTATCAAGTCGTTCCGCCGCTAAGAAGCCATAGTAACGGTAGTAACTACGCTGTTTAGATAATTGGCGAAACAGTTTTGCTGCATCTTTTGTTTGTCCGCTTTGCTCGAAAGCACGCGCTTGCCAATATTGCCATTTGGATTGCGCTTGCTTTGCAATGGGCAAAGACTGTATCAGTTCTTTGACGGCTTGCCAATCTTGCTTAGCCAGGGCAAGTTGTAATTTGGCTTGGTTGATCTGCTTATCAAGGCCCTTTTTATCTACCTCTTCTAGCCAAGCGTTGGCTTCACTTAGGTTTTCTGTGGCAGCCATTAATGCAATGTAGCGAGAGATTGCCGTTGTTGCTTCAGTGGTGAAGGCGTAGTCTTTCTGGTATTTTTTCCAATGTTCATAAGCGGCCTTCGCATCTGAGCGTGCTAAACGTTTTAACCCATGCAGCACTATTTCACGGGCAATTGGGTTATCAGGATGCTTAAATCTTTTCAGCTCTCGTGCTGGTTTCTTGTGCATAGATTGCCAGCGTTCTAGCAATATCTGGTCAGCTTGAGACAAGCCTCTAGCAAGATATCTTGCCAATCTAAGTCGGCCTTTTCGCATGGCGAGACGAATGCGTTTCCAACGCAATTGATTGCTGATGATTTCATTGTCGTAGAGGTACTTAAATACCGGATCGCAGGCTTTGGGCTGTGATTTTCCTACTGCCCATAAGGCTTTCGCTTGTTCCAAGAACCCCTTCAAATCCCCTTGTGTCTTGAGACGTGCTTGGAGATGATAACACTGTAAGACGGTGTCTTTCTGGGGGGTATAAGCTTTCAGGAAAGTTTCCCAATCGCGTTTTTTAGCCAGTTGTCTGAGCCATGCTTCCCGTAAAGGGCGCACAAAAGGACTGTCTTGGTATTGAAGCAAAAACGCTTGGAGGGTTTCTGCCTTTTCTGTCTCAAGATGCTCTTTGAGATCGAGGTAGCGCAGATAGTGGACAATGGGATATCCTTTCAGTTGCGCTGACAAGCGTTTGAAGGTTTTCCCTTCATTCTGATTCAAGGCTTGATAAGCGTCTTTAAAGTGCCACCGTTGTTGTAGCCAAGTATTGGCATAGATGCTGGATGATGTAAATAAGAAGAAGAAGCACACACTCCATAGAATACTTGTTCTCATAAAAACCTCTTTTTGAAGTTCAAAGTGTAGAGTAATCAGTTATCAGTGAGTCTTTGGGCTGCGGTCAAAATGCCTCTCAAAATATTGATTTCTGAATCGGTGAGTTGTACACGATTAAACAAACGATGTAGATGTCGCATGAGTTGTCTTGGATTTTGTGGGTCTAAAAATGCAATATCAATCAAGGTTTGTTCAAGGTGTTCATAAAATTGTGCCATCGCTAATGCTGAGGCAGGTTGAGGTAATGATGGGTTATTCTTGATTAAATAATGTTCATCATCTGTTGCTTTTAACGCTTCACTCTGACTGTGTAATTCATAGGCCAATATTTGTACGGCCGATGCGACATTGAGAGAGCGAAATGTGGGATGAGTCGGAATTTGTACGAGATAATGACAATGATCTAATTCTTGATTCGTTAATCCAGACTGTTCTCGCCCAAAGACAACGGCCACTTTTCCGGGTAGAGCTAAAGCTTTTTCAGCAGCGGCTCTAGGCGTTAATACTGGCCAAGCAATGGTGCGTTGTCTGGCACTGACACCCAATATCAAGTGGCAATCTTGTAAACTGTCTTCAAAATTATCGAAGACTTGTGCATTGATTAAAAGATCATCAGCACCACTGGCGCGTGCTGTTGCTTCGGCGCTGGGAAAATATTTCGGTTGCACTAGGCGCAACTGCGACAAGCCCATGGTTTTCATGGCCCGTGCAGCCGCGCCAATATTACCGGGGTGCGTGATGCCAACGAGTATGATTTGGATATGACTCTGCATTATCAGTTGTCAGTTGTCAGTTATCAGTGAACCGTGTTCTGTTATATTAATATTAAATTAAATATGTAGGGTGGGTAAGTTCGTTTCGACGCCCCGCGTCGAAACGAACTTGCCCACCATCTTTAATAAATATTTGTAGATGGTGGGCAACAAAAACCCGTTACCCACCATTTCACGCGTGAAATACATTTTGATTTATGAATTTATTCCCGTTCTACCTTAAGCATGGCGGGCATCCCTTTGCCATGTACATCAGGTTCATACATCTCTTCAGCGTGTGTTGCCATGACACTAAATTCTCCTGGTGCAATCGCTTGTGCGACATAAGACAGATGATAATGGCCGGCTGAGAGATAATCCGAATAGAATATCGCGGCATGGTGACGTAACTCCTTATGGTAGAAATTCCACCAACCACCATATTCTTCCCAATCGTTATGTTTAAACCACAACGAATCATCTGCATATTGTTTCTCAGTTGAGTCTGCTTCGATGTTTGAGCTGGTGGCTAAATCACGATTGACAGGTTCTAACCCGCCTGGCACGGGATCGTCTACGACTACAAAATAACGCGGTGCGGGTAAAGAGACGTACAAGTCTACTCTTATCAATTCACCCGTTTTAATGCTCATCGGGCTCTTTAAGCGTATCCATTCTTCATCACGTTTGACATGATATTCGCGCTGGATTTCGATACCGGCATTAACGGCTTTCGCCTTTTCGGACTTTTCAGAGTAGGTTAATCGAACCGTGTAATACAGTCGGCCTTGCCCTTCGCGTTCTAGCTTAACGGCCGCTTTATTACCCGGATCGTCAACCGTCATCTCGTGGGTAAAGCTTACTGGCGGATTTTTGACATCGTCAAAGGCAGTTTCACCCAATTCATCTGCATCTAACCAACTTCGCACCGTCATTAAAGGCTTCTCTTTTTCATAGATGCGAGCGTAGTCTATCAAGGCATTCATGCAGAACATGTTTTCTTGGGTATTTTCCCAATGCCCCCGTGTCTTTCGCGTTTGTGTTATGTTACGTACCAGTTTAAAGGGTAGATCACCAACTTGGCTTTGTTTCCCAGTTGTTTCGTGATATTGGCTTAAACTGCTCAGAACCGCACATTGAGTACGCAAAGAAGAGGATAGCATACGTTTATAGCCGGTATCTAGGCTTTCGGTAAAAGAGATTTTACCGGCTGTTTGTGAGGCGTGTGCCAGAATCATATCTGCAACAAGTGTACTGATTCTGCCCGTTCCTGGTACCTGTGAGGCTGCGGATAAAAACTGCGCTTTGCCAAACAAGCTCATCTGTTTCACATATCTGTGATAACGACGAATCTCTTGACGTGTGATTTTACCGTGTTTCGCTAGAGCCGACAGTGCAACGGAGCGCACCGTTGAGGCCATGCCTTTGGAATAAAAATCGGGCATCACATTTTTTCGCAGCAGGGTGAGCAGGTAATTGTGCAGGTTCTGCTTTACTGTTTCAGGCACCGTGTGGCCACTGTCGCTTAACCAGTTGAATGCTAAAGCGGTATAGGCGCTTAAGTAGGGACTGACATATTCATCTTTGGCAAGATAATAAGCCATACCACCATTGGGCGCTTGATACTCTTTTGCGAGTTGTATCGTTTTCTCTGGCAAGGTTTGACTTTCTTTCCATTTTAAGCCGTTAGCCAAATAGGGACGCAGGTTGTTGTAATGCGAGGCCATAGTACCTTTGCTGAGTTTTTGTTCCCAACAGGCATAAGGATAATCACGCATGTATTTGAAAGCACC
>QNEL01000035.1 GCA_003645185.1 Candidatus Parabeggiatoa sp. nov. 3 | reverse complement strand
GCAAAATAAATTTGGAACGAAAAGCCGAAAGCAAAATAAATTTGGCACTCCAATCAGGCAGAAAGCAAAATAAATTTGGAACGAAAAGCCGAAAGCAAAATAAATTTGGCACTCCAATCAGGCCGAAAGCAAAATAAATTTGGCACTCCAATCAGGCCGAAAGCAAAATAAATTTGGAACGAAAAGCCGAAAGCAAAATAAATTTGGCACTCCAATCAGGCCGAAAGCAAAATAAATTTGGAACGAAAAGCCGAAAGCAAAATAAATTTTGTACTCCAAGCTTCGCAGGTTGAGGGCCTTTTTTAATATCGGTGAGCAACCAAAACACGTTACCCACCTTACATTACTGAAGTTGTTCTTGTAGTAGCGTTAAGATTTTTTCGGCTGTTTTGTTTTGCACAATTTGCTTGGTGTTATCCTTAACCACAATGTGTGTTGTCGGAGATTGATCTATCAAACTGATGATATATTCTTCTGGCGGTGTGGATTTTTCTCCAAATAATCCGGATAAAAATCCTTTGTCTTTGTTTGTTTCAGGATCAATATAACGGATAAAGTAGATACCGCGTGTTCGATCACGATCTTCGACTGTAAAGCCGACACGATCTAATGCCAATCCTATACGTCGCCAAGTACGTGCAAAGTTTTCACGAACAATTAAGCTTTTATGCCCAGCTTGAGTGTCTACCAATTGGGCACGCGAGGCGGTTTCTTCTTTATTTTCTGCTAACAGGGTGTCAGCTTGTGTTTTCTCTACGCCAAAAAATACGATCAGGCGATTGATCATTTCTGCTTCTAGTTCAGGATCAGATGGACGGCCTTGCCACTCCCAGTCGTTGCCTTTGGCGACTTCTTCTGCACCTCTATGGGTGAGGTAAAGTTCTGTCGTATTGGCGACGCTGGCACGTTCTAAACGTACCCTAAATTTGTCGCGGGTTGATGCTGAATAAACGGTATCAAAGACTTTGCCTAACCATTTACGAATGCCATCTTGAGGAATATCAGCTCGATTTTCTGCCCAGTCGGTTTCCATGATGCCAATTTGGGGATTGTCAATTTTCAACTGAAATCCATTTTTGAGCCAAAATTGCCTGACTTTGAGCCAAAGGCTATCTGGTTTACCAATCATTTCCAGCCAACGGGTACGGCCATCGCGTTTAATTTGTACTTGCTTTGACTGGGGTAGAACATCTATACCCGGTTGCACGATCCGTCGCCCTGTCTTGTTTTTGCTGTAGTCAGAATACGTGGCTGTTTTGCTGATTTCAGGGACAACCAGTTGTTCATCAATTTTGCTTGAACCAATTAAATCAGGTGGCAGTTCTAGGGAGGGCGCTGTCGTGCTATTTTTGTAGTCTGCGCTGTGATTGGGAAGGTTACTACATCCCCCTATTACACTGATAAGCAAGCATCCAAGGGCAGTTTTTAAAAAGCGTGACATACTGATTACCTTAGAGTGGGAGCGGTAAATTGGATTCTTTTTCACTCTTATCCCGATAGGGAGAGGGCACATTCCCCAGTTTTGGAAGTGCAGAGGAAAAAGCATGAACCGAGGATTTACTCAACTCCTTTGGAATTTCTAAAGGGGGAAGCTGTTGACTTTTGTCGTAAACCGTTTTGTTGTCCGCCCAATTAGCATCAAGGTATCTGACGGTTGCACTACATCCCCACAAAACAGTCAACAGCAATAATAAGATGACTCTTTTTGCGTTATTTAACATAATCATATCCAATTATTAAAGCACTTGTGCTTGTACCATGGCTTGTTTGACAACCTCATGATACTGTTCTGATAGGGGGGTTAGGGGTAAACGAATGCCAGGGGAAATTAAACCCATTGTCTGCACGGCCCATTTGACGGGAATGGGATTGGCTTCGACAAATAATTTTTGATGCAATCCCATTAAACGTTGATTAATCGCCTCTGCACCGGCGCGATCCCCTTTGATAGCCAGTTGACACATTTCATGCATGGCTTTTGGAGCGACATTGGCTGTGACTGAAATGCCACCTTTGCCACCCAGTAGCATTAATTCTAAACTGGTGCCATCATCGCCACTGTAAATGGCAAACTGTTCACTGGAAATGGCGAGCAATTCGCGCATTCGCGCTGTGTCACCGACAGCTTCTTTGATTCCAATGATGTTGTCTATGGCCGATAAACGCTTTACGGTTGTGGGTAACATGTCGCAAGCGGTGCGGCCTGGAACGTTATAAAGCAGTTGGGGAATGGGAACGGCTTCGGCTATCTTTTTATAATGTTGATATAAGCCTTCTTGCGTTGGTTTATTATAATAGGGTGTGACGAGTAAACAGGCATTGGCACCAGCTTCTGCAGCACAACGGGTGTACTCAATCGCTTCAGCGGTATAATTGGAACCTGTTCCGGCAATCACGGGCACACGACCGGCCACTTGTTCAACGACAAACCGAATCACTTCACAGTGTTCATCATGGCCGAGTGTTGCTGACTCTCCGGTTGTGCCGACGGCAACAATCGCATCAGTCTGATTGTCTATATGATAATCCACTAAACGGCGCAAACTAGCCTCATCAACGTTTTCATCTTCAGTCATGGGCGTAACCAGTGCTACCATACTACCTTGAAACATTATATAAACTCCATGTTATTATTAATTAATAGATAAGATTCTACAGTCTTGGGGTATTTATTTCTATATTATCAGTTATCAGTTCCACGCAAAAGTATTTGCTTAAAAAACTGTATTTAGCTTCGCTGATCTTCGATTCACTTAAGAAGTTGCACGCAACTTCTTAAGTGAAATGTGGAAATCAGTTATCACTAACAAATCCGTTTATTCCCCTAAGCTTCGTTATTGAGCTTCACTCGATCATCCTTTGTACTAAATGCCTTCGCAGCTGAAAAATTAATAAGGGCGAACACTTATGTTCGCCCCTACATGAAATCGTATAATATAAGGTACTTGTAGGGGCATACCTCAATGCCACCTTCGCCTTTGAATAAATCCATACATGTAGGGCTCCCCATTTGAAGTGGGTGAGCAACCACGTTATCCACCCTACACGTTTTTAGGCTTAACTGAATGGCATTGGGGCATACCTACGTGTTTGCCCTTGTGAAATTATCTTTGCTAAAAAGCTATATATATATTAATCTAAAGCCTGATAACGGATAACGGATAACGGAATTTACAAGTCACAACTCGAAGTGCCTTCTGTTTCTTCCCGCACACTTCGTATAAAATCACGACGTTCATCAAGTGCCTGTGCCGTGCCTTCATGGCCTTCTTGACGGGCAGCGTGTATAATTGAACTGAATAGCAGATCGGCTTGATCACTGAGTAATTGGGGATAGCGTTGAAGAACTTGAAGGCCTTCTTCCATGCTTGCAGTTTGAATAAAAACGTCTAGTGCATTTTTCAGAGGTTGTTGTTGAGGAGGCGATTGTGTAGCCATGAATTTCTGTTCCTAAAAAGTTAGACAAAGTTGGACATTTTTAGGTCATTCGCTCTCTGTTGATAATCTCGAAAGATTGCAACTAGAGTCCTGGTTGAGCAGTTCCAACCGTTGATATCAGTCCCCTAAAGTCTGATATAACCATGAACTGTAATTTATTCGGGCAGTCCCATTGGGTCAAATCCATTTTCAAATCAAAATGTCCAATTTGAAAATGAATTTACCAGCCGTCAAAATCAATACCAAGTACGAGAAAACTTTTCCCATTATAAGTCAACCTGACTTATCTTTTATATTATAATGTCACTTAATTTCATTTTCAAGTGACTCGGATTTCTTGGCTTAGCACCTATCAGTTTGGCTAAGGCACTTTTTTTTCAACATGCAAGGCTTCAAGTTTTTGCGCGCAAAAACTTGAAGCCTTGCATAGAGAACACAGAGTACCACAGAGTACCACAGATTTTAATGATATTATGATAACAAAATACAGTGTAAATGTGTGTGTTTTTAATACCGTGTTGCAAACTGATAGGTCGTAAGGATTTCTTGGAGAAATTGTACAAGAAAGTCTAATTTTGTCGGCTGCTTTTTGGTAACCGTTAATTTGCTCCAGACTGATGTCATTCAAAATGAAAATGAAAAATGAAAAATGAACGCAGACTCAATAAATTTTAAGATTTCACGCGCGCGGTGAAGCGAAGCGAAATTTTAGCGTGAAATTAAGAATTAAGAATTAAAAAATGAATACAAACGATTCAACTCATTTTCAATGATTATTGTATAACTTATTGATTTTCTTGATTGTATTGGCTTTAGTATTGGCTTTAATTTAAGCTAGTCACATTGACATTAATTTTCTTTTAAGATTTCTAACAGATTATTATAAAGAGGGCAAAATAATAAGGAACGTGCATGAAATAAAATAGCCATTAAAAATTAGCGATTCCCTTGTCATTGCTGTATTGAGAAAAAGTTGACTTTTTCACGCAAAAGTACAGCGAAGCAAAACTTTTGCGTGAAAAGTTATTTAATATGCGTGTTCCTAACTCAGATTGTGAAATAAATTTGAATTATATCTTAGCCCTAATTAATAACTGATGTTACGCACCCAGATTCTTTTTTTGATAAAAAACTGGCCCAAAAGTTAATCTGCCAGTAGATTTGCTCTGCATCGCGTCTCTACATCGCTGATTTTTTTAAATAACTTATTGATTTAAAAAATTAATTAAAATAGAAATTCAGATTTTTAAATGTTTGAATAGACACAGAAGTTGAGTGCGTAACATCAGTTAATAACTGATAACTCATAAAACGATATATTACTATATTATGAAATATTAATATAATATATAATTAAACTTATTAATGACGAGAGTTGACAAACAGAGGTGAAGTGATTATTGAGACAACTTGAGGTATTACAAAGTGTAGCCATCAGTCAACATGACTTTGATTTTCATTAACCGCTTATGCGAGTTCAACATTCTATTATACTAAAAGTACAACGGATTTTGTTCATCCCCAATTATTGAGTTTAATATATTATTTAAAAAGCTAATTCAAGCCTTGATTAATTCAGATAGCGATATATCGCTTTTCAGATTTTTATTCGGAATCATCAATTTATCAAGGGGGCAGACAACGGTGTTTGTACGCCTATTTTTTTTGGGGCAGACAACGGTGTTTGTACGCCTATTTTTTGAGGGGCAGACAACGGCGTTTGTACGCCTATTTTCTGACTATAGACTCTTTAAATTCAACTGAAAAAGTTTGTTGACTTTAAGAAAGCGTTGTATCGTTTCAGTTCCACGTTTTGTCATTCTTTCGCTAGGAATATTAAAAACCGGTCCAAAAACCGGTCAACCTGACAGTGGGATTTAAAACTTGTCTGTCGGCTGCAACTTAGGTTATAACTAGGCTTAGAATCTCTTTCGGGCAAGTCCTGACGCGGTGGGTCAATGCCATTAAGTTAGGCAAAAAACCTTGTACGCTCTTTCGGTTAATCGCATTGACGCGCTGGGTCATAAGTTTTTTAGATTTCTGTTTGGGATTCATCATTTTTTCAAGAGATTTTCAATAGACAATTTGAAAATGAGACGGTTGCTGAAATGTCAATCTAGGCCACAAGTTACAACACTTTACCCAAGGAGCACCTTTTATGACTACAACAACTACAACCGGGCAACAAGGCACTGAAATACCGTTTTCCATAACACCTGCAACGCAACAAATGATGGAGTGCGGTGCGGCTATTAGCAAGGGTCAGATGGAGCAATTTGTTAAAAGTTTTCAGCAAAGTACGCGGCGTTGGGAAATTATTGTTTATCCGGCTATGTTTGCTTTTGTGGTATTGGCGGGTTATGGTTTTTTTCTGATTTACAGTTTAACGGGTGATATGTCCTCTATGGCACGTAGCATGGATTCAAATATGGGGGGACACATGGAAATAATGACGACTAGTATCACTTCGTTGGCTGAACAAGTTCAAATTATGTCGGGACAGGTTCAAATTATGACCAGTACCATGACCGACATATCAAGTAAATTGGATACCATGCCGCCAATGCTACAACATATGAAAGTCATAGATGAATCGATGGGGAAGATGGTGTACTCGTTGTCGCACATCGATCAGATGATGGTGAATATGGATCAGTCGATGACGCGGATGGACAGTTCCATCGGGCGGATGGATTTATCCATTAGCAGTATGGATAAATCTATTTCGACTATGGATGACTCGATGCTAAATATGAATCAGTCCATGCGTCAGATGACAAGCGCAACTGATCAAATGTGGCGAGATTTGACAATGATGAATCATAGTCTGTCGAATTTTTCGCGCCCGATGTCGTTTGCTAACGGTTTTATGCCTTGGTAAACCGTTATCCGTATCCCGTTATCCTCAATCCATTGGGTAGAGACGCGAGGCATCGCGTCTCTGTTTTGTTTCGAGGCGAAGCATCGCCTCTCTACTTTTGCAAAAGGTGAATGGAAAGACGAACGAGATGTAGTACTATTTTTAATAAACTGATAAGTGGTAAGCGCTACCCCGACTTATTCAATTCGTTGTAGTTGTTCTATAATTTCACGCGCTTTAGCGCGTAAAATTGAGTTAATATCATCATTCTTGTAAGGAAAAAATTATGCTTGTAGAAGAAATTATGACCCATGCGGTTGAAGCGATCACCCCTGAAACCAGCTTGAAAGACGTTGCGTCTCTCATGTGTCTGAAGCGTTTCAGCGGTTTACCTGTGGTTGAGGAAGACAATCAATTGGTTGGTATACTCGCCGAGCGAGATGTTTTGCGTTATTTGTTCCCGGACATTAAGGATCTCATGCTGCAAAGCATGAGTAGTATTGACTTTGAGGGCATGGAAGACGATTACAAAAAAGTCCTGCCGTTGAAAGCCGCCGATCTGATGGTTCGTAACGTTACGACAGCGAGGCCAGATATGCCCATTTTGAAAGCGGTTTCAGTTATGGCAAAGAACAACTTTCGGCGTATTCCTGTCGCTGATGGGAACAAATTGGTTGGAATGATCAGCTTAGGTGATATTCACCGAGCGATTTTTATGAAAAGTTACTCTGCCAGTTCGTCATAGAACACGGGTGAAGAATAAGAATAAGCCAACAGCTTGACACAAAGGTTTTGCCAGTTCAAGTCCCCTTTTTAGGGGACTGTTTCTTGGCATTTTAGTTGTCCCTTGTTGGGCTACTCTATGCACACATCTTATAAGTGGTGGTTATAACAAGAAAAATTAATACAAAAAATAAATATTTGACATCATATTTGATATAGATCATCATAATAAAAATTTCCCATATTAATTTTACAACAACTTAAAAAAGGTTAAACCATGATTCTAAATACAGTAATAAATACTTAAATTTTTGCAATTTTTATACACTACATTTAGGCCATAATATTTGGGTGGATAAAAAATTCCAACAAATACATATATTATCCAATTTGGATCAAAAAAATATTTAATTGGAATAATAACTAGAAACATGTAAAACAGGCTAAAAAACATAATAACTAAAACATCAACCCACTTATATTTCTTGAAAAAAAGTGGTTTCAAGAATAGACAAGATATAATGCATCCTGCCCATACGGATAACATTTCGATTAATTCAAACATGCTGGGCTTGCGGCAGGAATAGCGTCAACTAAGATTGAATAAAACAATAACGAAAAGATTATTGTTTTATTGTTGTTGCCTTTTATTATTGGTAAGAATGTGAACACTACCATTAAAGCAATCAGTAAAGCCGTCATTTCTTCCGGACATTGATTTTCTTTTAGTTTAAGATCCGAAATGATAAAAGTCATCAAGGCATGAAATAGAGTTATTGCTGTGAGAGCAATCAATAGTACTGCGGCCACTGGAACAGCAGATATTGTAGCAAGTAGTGTCGCAATAAATAGTGTAAAAACGACACTATAAGATATGCCTTCGTAATACTCAAGAAATCCTCCATTACCGCCCCCACTAATCCGATAAGCCCCAGCCCCAGTATCTGGATCAGCAATGATATAACCAACACCTGTCCAACCACCAACAGTAATATTATTCTGAGATACAGTTGCTTTTTTTCCAACCGCAACGGAAGCACGAATCTCATCTTTCACCTCGCTACTAATGTTTAACACGGGCAACACCGCATTCACATTTTCGGAAGTCACTTGATAAATTCGTTGTCCTTCAGCATTAGCGATTGCCAGTGCTTTGACGGCGGATACGGCTTCACCAGGATGTTCATCATTGGTAAACAGCATTTCAGGTATCCGATGTTCCAATACTGAAGTCATTATACCAACTTGCTGCCCTATAGCATTAGCGATTTGAACATCATTATTTCTAGCCCATAATGATTGAGCAACGGCATCCATATCGACTCTAATCCCACTCATTTCTACTTGCCTTGGCACACCAAAACTGTAAATAGGATTGAGACTAGTGGAAAAAGTACCAAGAGAAGGTTGACGGTAAGCGAGTGCTTGTTTTCCTTTGTTGAGCATTTTGAGGTTGACATCATTGGCGGCAAAATAACTCAATGCACCGGCATAGAGCATATCGTCAATAATACCATCCTTAGTGAGGCCTTCAAATTGTTGGGCCTCTAATTTGAACTGAGAATTGACTTTTTTACACTTGATTTGTGAAATCGTTTTGCAAGAGGCTCTTGTTCATAAAAATATCAAAGTGTTTAATTTGATGGGCAACAACGTTGCCCACCCTACCAAGCTACCCAGCTCGGTTTTTTTGAAAAGGTTATTTTTTGGGTAATGTGCTTAAAGCCACTACTATGAAGGATTGAGCAGTGATAAAGAGTGACATGCCAAATTTTCTTAACTCGTTTGAATCGAAAAACATTAGCAGTAATAACCCACTTAATGCAAAAATAACACTTAATAATTTAATCAGGGTAATAAGCATTTTAACCCCGATAACCACTTTTTTTTCCCTCAACACAGAGAACAAAGTAATTATAACTAATCCAAAAAGCAAAGGACTGGAGACAAAAATGGAAATCATTTCACACTGGGACACAAACAGCACCTCTTTCTCGAATGTGATATGTGGGTTTTTGATTACTTTCTAAACTGAGTCTTCTAATTTTCCAAAGTAGTGTTATCCCTGGCGGGGTACACGGAGTATAACCGAGAAAACTAGTATATGTGTAAGCAAACAAAACAATTGCTAGAGCATAAAAAAGAAAAGGTGCCGCGGCTAAAAAACCATGAAACATCATTACGATACCTATTATTTCAAACAAAGCAAGAGCAATATAGGCTCCACACAAGGCTTGGAAAAATAAGACATCATATTCATCATCAATATACGCCCATGTATTTCCGAGTGCCGCAAAGCAAAGTGCTATCCACAAAAAAAACATCCCCACAAAAACACCTCCCGGTACTATGAACGCGACAATTGTGAGGGCTGCAAAATATCCGGCAAAAAAACCAAGATAGTCGGCACCATTAGCACCACCACTAATCCGATAAGCCCCAGCCCCAGTATCGGGATCAGCAATGATATAACCTACACCCGTCCAACTACCAACCGTGATGTTATTCTGGGAAACGGTTGCGACTTTTCCAACCGCGACTGAAGCCAGAATTTCATCTTTCACCTCACTACTAATGTTTAACACGGGCAGCACCGCATTCACATTTTTTGAAGTGACTTGATAAATCCGTTGTCCTTCAGCTGAGGCGATTGCAAGTGCTTTGACGGCGGATACGGCTTCACCGGGATTTTCTTCATTGGTAAACAGCATTTCAGGTATGCGATGTTCCCAAGCTGAACTCATCATGCCGACTTGCTTACCTATCCTATTAGCGATTTGAACATCATTGTTTTTGGACCATAATGATTGTGCAACGGCATCCATGTCAACCCTAATCCCGCTCATTTTAACTTGGCGTGGTACACCAAAACTGTAAATGGGATCAAGACTAGTAGAGAAAGTACCCGCTGAGGGTTGACGATAAGCGAGTGCTTGCTTGCCTTTGTTGAGCATTTTGAGGTTGACATCATTGGCGGCAAAATAACTCAATGCACCGGCATAGAGCATGTCGCCAATAATACCATCTTTGGTTAAGCCTTCAAATTGTTGGGCCTCTAATTTGGTTTTGACAATCTCCATCCGTGTTTTGACGGTTTCGAGTTGTTTGGCACTGATGCCTTGCAAGTCAATCCCAAACGCATAGAATTCTCCCACGATGGGTTTGTTATGGGCATTGTGCCAACCACCTGTCATCCGCGTGATGCCAGTGATGCTACTCAATTCTTGGCCCATTGTGAAGCTGCCGCTTTCAGCTACGATTTCTCCGTCGAGTTTCAATTGGGCTTTCAGCTTAATTAAATAGCCGGGTAAGGAGGTGGGTAAGTCATTTGGATCAAGTTCTTGGCCGTCTGGAACTTCTGGCAAATAACTTTCTATAACTTGGCGATCACTGTCTGAGGCCGGTTCAAAGGAAAGCGTGAGGCGTTTACCGGCTATAGCGGGTAGACTTTGGCTCAAATTCAGGGCGGGTTCATCCAAGATTCTATCCATCTCGCTTGCGTAGAGACTGAATTTGAAGTGGTGGCGCAAATTGGAAGGTAAGTCTTTGAATGTATTGCCTTTTGCGATCAAAGTATAGGGCAATCCGGCTGCTAAGGTGGGCCGATTGGAGGGTATGATGGTTTGAGTGCCTAGCACTTCGCCAACTGTGGCATCTGGATTGGTTTGGGTGATGTAGGTTTCTATCTGGGTTTGGTAGTTTTGCAAGCTGGTTTCCATGAAGCTTTGGTCAATGCCTGATACCCAACCTTCCTCTTCATTGATTTGGGCGGTATTGGTAATCTGCTCTGCAAAACCTTCAGCGTCAAAGGGCACATTGTCTTGGATATCCATGCCTTCGGTGAATTGGTATTGTTTAAAACTGGCATCCATTGGAATCCAGCTATCCCCTTTTCTGTGTCTGGCACCACGACTGGGCCGATAATCTACCCAGGCTTCAACCCAAACGTGTTCCATTTTGACAAAGGCTATTTGGCCGCCTTGTGCTAAACCGGCTGTTGGAATACCGCCTTGACCTAGGATTTGAATGGCGGCGGCTGGGGCCGTTACGCCACCTACCCAATTCATGACTTTGTCTATCGGAATCCGCACTGTGCCATAAGCATATCGGCTGTGAATGCCGGAGGCACGCAGTAAGGCAATCAGCAAACTGGCGGTATCTGTCGCGTTGCCGCTTTTGGTTTCTAAGGTGAGTTGGCTGCCTTGGATGGAGCCGTTTGTGGGGATGAATTGGATGTTGTCATGTACCCAGTTGTAGATTTTGACGGGCTTGTGTTCCAGTTCTTGGGCTAGGGCCTCTATTTCTGGGGTGATTTGCACGTCTTCAGTTGCGCCTAAGTAGCTCGCATCTGGGCCTTTGGATGGTCGGCGTAAGCGATCTTGGGCTGTGGTTTCTGCCTTAAAAAGGCTTTTTAAGGCGCTGGCTTCCTCGAAGGGGGCCCGAATTTCTCCTTTAGGTATTGAAAAAGGCAATTGGTTTGGATCAAATTCAGGATGAAAGCCTTGAGTTTGGAGGGGTTGCAGATGGGTTAAGGCCTTATCAATACTTGTGCTGAGTTTTGAGGAGTTTTTAGCCCCTTTGATTTCATCCAAGTTGTTTAACAAGGTAGTCACGTTTTTTTGATAGCTCGCTACAGCCATCATGTGGCGTTGCAGAATGTCATCAGGCAAATGCTTATTGCGTAGATGCGTTTCTGTGGACTTCCAGTCTTTTTGAACGTGTTTGTCTAAAGCCAGCACTTGTGCTTTGAGCACATCGACTTCGTCTTGGATGTTTTGATCACGGCGTTGACGGGTGTTTGAGTTCAAGCTTTGTTGCCAGTCTATTAAGGTGCTTTCTACCGTTTTCAAAGTGGAAGCGAGTTTGGCAGCTTGTTCTCGTGCCTTATGTTCGGCCGCTTGTTCGTACTCTTTATGAAGTACTTGTGCGGCTACGGCGGTGGGTTCTAATATTAACATTAAAAATGTTATCAGAACGCTTGCCGCTGTTACCCTCATTAAGGGGGAGTAGTGAGTTTGCATATTTAGAAGTGTTTCCTCGTTTTGCTTTAAAAAAAGTTAGGTTAAATTAAATTAAATTAAGGTGGGCTTTATAAAGACGTAAGGAGCCCGACATTGATTTAAATTAAATGGTGGGCAACATAAACACGTTACCCACCCTACATTAATTCGAAGTTAATCCTTGAAAATACAAGATTTGTTGTTGCCCATTTGGGTAGGTGATGAGAAAGTCGTCAATCCCGTCTTGGTTGGCATCGGGGATCGCGATGAGATGCAATTGGCCGTCTGAAGAAAGGAGGCCTTGGGTTTTTTCAAGGGCCAGTTGCCCTTTGTAGATTTGCCCGTCTAGGCTGACACGCAGGTTGCGATCTTCGCCTAGATAAATGTCTTCATTTCCGGAGAGGGCGATGAAGAAAGCTTGTAGGGCTTTTTGCATAAAAGTGCAGTTGGCCGAAGGCCAAGCTATGGCTTCTATATCGTTGTAAGGCGTTTGGATGCGTGAGCCTTGAACAGTTTGGCATTGTTCGGGATCATAGACGTGGAAGCTGAGAGCTTGATCGTCGTGGATGCCGAAGGCTAATCGGTCGTCGGGCAGGGTTTCTAAGCTTTCGATTTCCCCTGACAAGTTGTCACAATGTTTGCTCAGTTCGCTTGTTTCGGGATCGTAAACCCATAAGCTACTGTGAGGGTTGGGCGGGGTAACGGCCGTCGCGTAGAGCAGGGTGCCTTTGTTGTTCCAGCTTATGCCTTCCATTTTCAGGTTGTGGGGCTTTTTCAAATGGCCTTGGCCGGTGTCGGTGTTTATCTGGATGAGGCCGCCTTGGGCTCCGCCCCACAGTTGCCCTGATGGATGGAAGGAGAGTGAGGTGACGTGCTTGAACCCGATATAACCAATAGGTGTGAGATCGCCGTTGTAAGCATTGACTTGCTCAAGGCGTGATCGCGGTTGGCCTGTGCTGGCATACAAAAGGTGGGTGTGCGGGTGAATGTCTAAGCCTTCTAAGTCTCGTTCTGGATAAAGGGGGCCTAGTGGTTTGATGGTGTTGTTGTTTAAGTCATAGGTGAATAATTGGGTGTCGCTACGATCTTGATCGTGAATGGCGTACACGGTGCTGCATTCCGTTGAGAGTATGCCATGCAGATTAAACGTTTTAAAATCAAGGGTTTGCCAGTCTTCTCCGAGTTGAGCTTGCACAACACAAGCGTAATGGGTGATAGGGAACGACAGGGTGTCGTAGCTCACCGTTTGCGTGTGTTCGCCCCCGCTGGCAAGATCAATTGTCGCGGTTTGTGTGTTGACGCTGGCTTGGGTGTCGAGGTTGATTAGCAGGTATTGCACAGCTAAATCTCTGACGATATCTGTGCCTTGGTTAGTCACGGTTGCGGTGCAGCGTTGCGTTTGCCCTTGTGTGAGTTGCGCGGAGTCGATTTGAACTTGCCCAGCGATTGAGAATTTCAGGTCATTTTCGACTTTAAAGCGGGTGGTTTGAGTTATCAAAAGGCTGTCATCATGGCCGTTGAGCGTAACGGTGACGGTGTATGTGCCTTTTTCAATCTCTCGAAGCTTGATGGGTGTATTGATTTCTTGCAAGCCTTGAGGCGAGAGGGAGTTTAAGGCTTGGCTTTCGGTGTGGAATAGTTCACCGTCTGGGCCTTTAATGGTTAGGGTGAGTAGGGCATCCTCAATCAGGGTGTTGAGACTGGCGTTATTGAGGAGGTGGTTGATGAGTACCACGTCGTTAGTGTGATAGGTGGGTTTATCAGTGGTGGTACGCAGCGTGACAACCGGGCCTTCTGTGGCTGCGGTGATGGTGAAGGGGTGTATGGCTTCTGTCACGGGTTCGCCTTGCTCGGTTTCAACAAGGGCATGGACTTGATAAGGCCCTGCTAAAGTTGTGCCCGTGTTCCAAGTCGCTTGGAAGCTTTGGCTGTCACCACCGGCTAAGCTTGGAGCAGTCTTTGTGCTAAAGGTTTTCAAAATGGCATTGTTGACGGTTTCAAGGCGTAATGCGACTTTGAAATCGGCGGGTAAGGCTCCTAAATTGGTGATCGTGTAGTCAATCAGCACAGGGGTATTGGGGCCATAGGTAGGCGCGTCGGTAGTGAGACTGATTTTGCCGTGATGGGTTAGTGTCGCTTCTTTCACTGAAGTCCAAACACTATTGTTGTTTTCATTGCACTCTTCTAAAGTATTTTGTGCATCGACGACAGCATAAATGTCTTGATTGAAATCAGATAAGAAAACACCGGGCAGTTGCACGTCTTGATAAGTGCCTGGGGCGAGTGTGTCTAGCATTACTGTGCCCAGTTCTGTGCCATTGTTGGCTGGATCGCCAGCATAAAAGGTTAATGGCAGATTGGCTGTCGAAGGTGCTAAACCGGCGTTGCCGATACGGGCTTGTAATGTGATCGGTTGGCCCGCGCCGTTGTCGATGATGAGCAGACGGCCAGCGGTGATATCGGAATTATCCGGTATTTCTAGCTGTTGTTGTTGATGAAACGTGGTTGGATTTTGCTGAACACGGGGAAGACTACCGTCATCGTTGATATTGGTGATGTGATAGGCATGTTGGTTCCATATCCCGCGTGCGGGCATCCAAGTGTTGTTCGCATCTTGGAAAACACGAACGCCTTGGCTATTAGCAACAATGATATCTGCGTGACCATCATTATCAACATCAGCAATAGAGGGATATTCTATCCAAGTAGCAGAACTATTTGGGGTAGTGAACCGTACCTCACCATTGCTACCATTGAAAATATAAAGATTAGGCCCATCTTGGTACACCACTTCAACTTGCCCATCACCATCAAAATCAAAAACTGATGAACCGTTTGCGCCAGTATTATAATCAGAAATGGATACATGCCACTTAGGACCACCATTATGATCAAAAACCTGATAATACTGCTGACCGGCTATTCCAATATCCAGATTACCATCACCATCCAGATCGGCAATTGTAATAGAACCACCACCACCATCACCCCTTGGATAAACTGGACCCACTGGATAAACGGGTCCCCATTTGAGTAAACCATTATGTTCAAACTGTGACAGTTTATAGTAAGCATTCCAATAATAATAAGTCTCCCGAACCACAATTTCAGGGTAAGGATCACTATCAAAATTACCCGTGGCTGAAAAACCAGAAAGAGAAGGTAATTTACGTTGGCAACTACCATCCGCTGCTTGGCATACATAAGCTCCCATTATCACATCAAGAGAACCCTCTAAGTCTAAATCAGCTACGATTGACACCCGATCAGCTACAATATCGCGAGTCTTCTGATAACTGTAATCATAATAACTACCCCTCCATTTGAGTTCACCCGTTGAATTGTACACGGTGTTGCCCACCATGATTTCTCCCTGACCATCGCCATCTAAATCAGCCAGAGTAATTCCCATATGATTAGATATACCAGTAAAGGGTTCTTGGCTTATCCATTTTTCTTGACCATTATGGTCGATAGCAATGAGATGACGATAGCGGTCAAAAACCGTCACAATTTCGGGCTGTCCATCAGCATCAATATCACCTAATGCGGGTGTTACACCATAAGTTTCAAATGACGTTTCGGTGCGCCATAATTCTTGACCGGTTTTTCCATCCAATGCAACCATTGGCCCCGAACTATAACCATAGAGTACAATCACGGCCGGCGTATCATGCTGATTAATAAGTCCATCGCCATTTGTATCTTGTAATGGCCCCACAATCGGGGTATGAGAAACATCCGTTCCTCCCGTTTCCAAAGTGGTTTCCCATTTGATAACGGGTTCAAAAGAACCAATATGAGGTACAACTTGACATACTTTTGAGGTTGCTCCAACATTGTTCTCTTCCTCAATCTCGGTGATAATCTGGCGACTATCGACCATCACGGTAATAGGTGCATCCCGAAAAGGCAGTTGCCCGGCCACTGGAATAGCCACCGGCAGAGTTTCATCGACAGCCAAATTTCTCGTTATAACGGCTTCGCCTAGTAAAATCTCTTCAGAATCAGTTTGATAAACGCCATCTCGGTTGGCATCGTAAAAAGCCAGCAAGTTAATGTTCTGAGAGGTGGGCACTGTACCCGCGTTTTTGATCTCGGTGGTGATTTGGCCAGAGAGGATTAAGGTTTGTGGATCGAGAGGCATATAGGGATCCACGTCTTCGACCACTAAATCAAGTAATAACGGTTCGCCTACTTTTTGTAAGTGTACGATGCCTAAATCAAGAATTTCCCCAGGTTCCATCACGAGAGGGTAGCTCAAGGAAACATAGCCTTCAAGCGTAAACGATAATTCCCCTTCTAAGGCCCTCAAACCTTCCAATTCAAATGTACCCGAAGCATTGGTGGTCAAATGAATGGGGGAGTCTCCGAAAGTGGCAACAATTGCTACGTTTGGTAGAGGCGCGTTATTACTCGAATCCATGACAATACCGTGAAGCTTGCCTAAATCTGGAGGATTATCAGCGATGTGAAGTGCGCGCAAAGCCAGTGCGGTGGTGTAAACGTCGTTATCCCAACTGCCATTGTCTAATTGCGCCGCTCGCAGCGCATCAATCGTGCCAGAAATCTCATCACGGTTGGTGAGTCGGGGGAGTATGGCGATAAGGGCGAGGGCTGTTTCAAAGGTTTCGTTTTCGCCTTGGGCTAATTGATTGAGTAAATAGGCTTGGGCTTGATCTAAGGCGGATTCAATATCTAGCGAAGGGATGTGGCTGACGTGGTGGCGGTAGTGCCAGAGGGCGTGCATGGTGATGGCGGTGAGCTAGACTGAAGAGTCGTTGCCATTGTCGGCCCAACCGCCATCTTCATGTTGTTGTTTGAGGAGCAAGTCGATAGTGGGATAAAGCGATTGAATTGAGGTGTCAACAAAGATCGTCATTGCCAAGGCTTCTAAGGCAAAGGCGGTGTCTATGACTGTGTGATCATAATCAGATAAGTCTCCGAGGCCTCCATTGTATTGGAGTCGGGCTGTCAATGTGGTGATTAAGTCATCAACCGGTTGGCCGGCTTGTGTGCGCGTTATCAGTATCCGTGCGAGGTACTCGGTACTTGGAAAGGATTCGGCATTGATAGCATCAAAGGCCGCTGTCATGGTGGGTTGGGTGGTGGAGCCCATTTGATAAAATGTGCGCCATGTTTCAGCAGTGGCTTGAAAAGGCGTGGCCAGATCGTCGGGCGTGTTGTAATGCCCGTTGGATTGCGCTTGCGCGGTGAGCCAATTTACCCCTTGATTGGCTAAGGTGGGTGAGGCTATGCCTGAGAGTATAATACATAGTATAAGGCCGCTCATTAGGGTGGGCGAGCGGCCGGGTTTTTTTAACATTTTTGGAGCTCCTTTACAATTAACAATAAATAATATAGGTATTTAATTCAAGTTATCCCATTTTCATTGTCAAAAGAGGGGCATTCAAAATTTGAGGCGGCATTCTAACAAAAGAGAGATGGTGGGCAAGCGGGCGATAGGCTATGAGGTAAGAACAAATATCTTGGCACCCGTTTACCCACCCTACGCAGAAAGGGGTGAACTGATGAACTTATGATAGAACGCTGATTGTCATGATTTGACTGATTAACGCTGTTCTAATTAAATGGGTATGTAGGGTAATCCCTTGTGGTTGCCCCATTGCTTGGTTAAAATATCTCAAGATGTGTCATTTTATGTCATCTCTTTTTAGGGGCAACCACAAGGGATTGCCCCTACAACACACCCTCTATTTTTATTTAGGAAAATTGTCATGAATCCAAGAAAACTGTTTTTAACACTGACTGTGGGTTGCTTAGTAGCTACCCCATTTTTGCCACAAGCCTTCGCAGCAACTGACAATTGTTATTACCGCGTTGTCAACGTATCGGCCAATGATGTGCTTTGGATGCGTTTGGGGCCCCATAAGCAATATCAAATAGTGGGGGTGATTCCGTTTGATGGCACCAAGATTCAAAAAACGGGGTATGAAATTAAGAGGCAGAATTCACAATGGATGCCTGTCGAGTACAAAGACATGGCCGGCTGGCTGAATCGTCGTTATCTTGAAGAAGACTGTCAATTAAACAATGCGATTGAAGAATCGCGTTATTACACCCTCAAGCGTGGCGATACTTTGTATAGCGTTTCTAAACGCTACGGCAAAACCGTCAAGGAGATCGCTAAATGGAACGATTTAGAAGCCCCTTACAATTTGTCAGTAGGGCAACGTTTACGGGTTGTTCCACCGATTTGTGGTTATCGCGTTGTCAAGGTGGCAGCAGATGATCAGCTTTCGATACGTGCAGAACCACGGACTAAGTCTGAGAGAGTGGGGAGTATTCCATTTAATGGTACTGACATCCAAATCACAGGGCAGGAACTGACAATTGGAAAATCGCGCTGGGTACTTATTCGATATCAGTCGATAGAAGGGTGGGTTAATCGAGGTTATCTTGAAAAAGAATGCTAAAGGGGTAAGCATAACGGGGCAACCACAAGCATAAGGGATAAGGGGGCAACCATAAGGGTTGCCCCTATTTTTTTGAGGGATAAATCAGTTTCGCAAATTTTTCAAATTCTTTTGCCGCTTTGCTAGAAGGTTCTAATTCAAATACGGCCAAGCCTTCGCTGAATGAACGTCGGTAAGTAATACGTTGATATAGGCGATTCTCTAATAGTTTGATACCCGGTAAGCTTTTCAAAGCGTCATAAGTTTCATCTGATTCACGGATAGACGAATGCGTATCGGCCCGATTGATAAACATAACTATTTCGGGCGGTTTCCCTCTCACTTCGCTGGCAATGAAATATAAAAACCGTTGAGTCGACCAAAGATCCGCTTGACTCGGCACAACTGGAACAATAATCCGATCAGCCAACGATAGGGCACGTTTCATTTGCGCCATATTGCCAGTACCGATATCTATCACAGCTTCATATTTGAAATGTTGCGGCAAATTTAAGTCAGTAGAGACTGTCAACTGCGGTTCATAGCCTTCTTCTTGACGCACTTGTACCACGTCGCTTAGGGTACGTTGTAAATCCAAATCATAAGCCAATACCGTTTTACCGGCTTGTATCAACCATAATGCCAGATTAAACGTGACTGTGCTTTTACCTGAGCCACCTTTGAGGTTACCAATGACTGTGATCATCGTTATATCAATAGACTGTTGATGCGATGGGATTGTAATTAAATTTTTGCGTGCAAAAACTGGGGTAAAAACTGGCGTTCTTTTGCGTTAGGGTGTGATTAAAACTGCATGGCATGGAACCCCAGGTTTCACCTCAATGCCACCTTCGTTAAGGGCTTTCGCGGTGGTATGCCCCTACCAAACCCCACGTATTCAGGGGTTGTAGGGGCGAACCGGCGTGTTCGCCCAGGCTTAACTATAAAAAAACCATGTACTTTTAATCGCACCCTTTGCGTTATTTTTTTTTTTTTTTTGAGGGCACAAAGGCAACTTAAACTGTATTTTTTGCCCCAGTTTTTGCGCGCAAAAACTTTTGTACGCAAAAACTTTTGCAGCGAAATTAAGTTTATTATTTAATTACCAATTAATAATCGCCAATTGACACAAAAAAAATCATGCTAAACTATTCTACTCTATTTGACAAGTAAAAATAAAAGCAAATTTGCTTATACTAACGATAATTTTTATTTGAATTGAATCAAGTTTATAAAACAATGAGTTATAAAACAATGCTTATTGAGCCTCGATTCAAAACTCATTTTAAAAATCTTATGGAATGAGTAACGAATAAATGATTAACTTATTGTTTTTTTAATAAGATTTAAAATCATCCCAATTGACAATGTTCAATTTTCAATAAACAAAGCTTTGCTTCGTTACTTCGTTTTCCAATTTACAAGGCTCGTCTTTGGTGAGATTCTCAATTCGCTAAAAGACGAAAATTCGTTTATCGGCCCCTCATTCGTTGTACTAATACAATATGCACATGACTTTACGCCAATTAACGCTATTCAAAGCGGTGGCACAACATTTAAGTTTTACCCGCGCCGCGGCCGAATTATGTCTAACACAACCGGCCGTTTCTATACAAATCAAACAGTTAGAAGGGCATATTGGCATGCCCTTGTTTGAGCAAATAGGCAAACGCATTTTTCTCACAGAGGCAGGCCAAGAATTATCTGCCGCTTGTGGGGATATTTTTGCCCGTATTGATGCGCTAGAAACTGCGCTGAATGAATTACAGGGCAGTATTAAAGGCCAATTAAAAATATCGGTTGTGACGACGGCCACGTATTTTATGCCGCATTTATTCAAAGCCTTTTCACAGCGTTATCCTCAAGTCTATTTTCGTCTGAATGTGACAAACCGCACTAATGTTTTAGAACGGCTTAGCAACAACAAAGATGATTTAGTGATTATGGGACTAGTTCCTGAACATTTACACGTCACCGCTCATCAATTTTTGGAAAATCCTTTAATCGTCGTCGCATCACCCCAACATCCGCTCGCTAATCAGTCTCACATTCCCTTAGCCCGATTAGCACAAGAGACTATTTTAATCCGAGAAGTCGGTTCAGGCACCCGTTTAGCGATGAATCGTGCTTTTGCCGCTCAGAATTTGGAATTGCCAACAGAGATGGAGTTGGGTAGCAGTGAATCAATCAAACAAGGGGTGATAGCCGAATTAGGGATTTCTGTGTTATCGAGACATACCATTAATTCAGAAATCAACACAGGTACGCTTAAAATATTGGATGTTGAAGATTTTCCGCTCAAACGCTATTGGTATGTTGTCCATTTTAGCGAGAAGAAATTATCTTTGGTGACGCGCACCTTTTTGGAATTTCTGTTGAATCATGCATCTGAGGCGATACAACAGGTTTATCAGCCCATCATTCAACCAAAAGCGACTACCACCCAATCAGTGTTATGATAATCAGAAGCATTGTGGAAAAACTGATGATGAATACTACGATCAAATCCAATTATCTGCTCATAAATCAAAAAACCATTCATTATCTGGAAATGGGGCAATCCAATCCTGTTGCGATACTTTTTTTACATGGAGCGAGTTTTAACGCTAAAACATGGGAAGATTTAGGCAGCTTAGCTTTAATGGCAGAAAAGGGCTATCGTGCCGTAGCAATTGATTTGCCTGGATTTGGAGAATCAGCGGCCATTGTCGGAGACAGAGCCGTTTTTTTAATCGACTTGATGGCAAAGTTAAAGCTCGTCAAACCGATTATTGTTTCGCCCTCAATGAGTGGCCGATTTAGTCTACCTTTACTCATCAAACACCCTGATAAATTAAGTGGTTTTATTCCCATCGCGCCCGTTGGCATAGCTGATTTTGAAACGCAATTGCGTGGTATCAGCGTACCAACACTCGCATTTTGGGGGGACAATGATAAATTGGTACCAGTAGCTTGGGCAGATCGTTTATGCGCTGCGATGCCTAACGCTGAAAAAAGGATTTTAAAACAAGCTGGACATGCCTGTTATATGCGAGAGACTGTTGCATTTCATGAACACCTGCTTAAATTTGTTGCGCGTTGTCATAACGGGTTAAGCGGTTGAACGTTTTTACGGCTAACTCAAAACGAAACGCATCCCTTGCCCCCTGATTTTTTGTGATAAGGAATGGTCACGAAATAACTTTTCACGCTAAAGTTTCGCTCCGCGAAACTTTAGCGTGAAAACCCGTTTTCTAGGAACCCCAGGTTCCACCTGGGGCTATTCACATTCAACCCCTTCGGGGTTGGCATATTAATAAGAATAAAATATCAACTTCTATCTGAGTTTTATCAACATCTAGAAATGTCCAAGTTATTTTGTGACGGTTCCTAACTGATTTAGCTTCGCTGATTTTCTGTTCCACGCAAAAACTTTTGCGTGGAACTGGTAACTGATAACTGAAAACAATATGAACAAAACACAATTTAAATCACTGTTATCACTGAGCAATCGTCTGCACAAACAAAAATACCCCATGTTAGCCATCATTGGCATTATCGTACTATCATTATTGCTAAACAATGGTGGCTGTGTTCAAAAGATATTGTTTCCAACTAACCCATCAAGCTGTGAAGTATTAAAGATTTACGATGGCGACACCATGACTTTGCAATGTGGAAGCCAGAAAACCAAAGTACGCCTGTACTGTATCGACACACCAGAAATGAAGCAAAAACCTTGGGGCATTCAAGCACGCGATCATTTGCGCGCTATTACGGGTAAAACAGTCAACTTAGTTGAGATTGACAAAGATCGTTATGGGCGAACTGTCGGAGAAGTTTACAGCGGCGAAATCAATCTAAACCTAGCCCAAGTTCAAGCAGGAAAAGCGGCCGTTTACGAAACGTATTGCAAAAAACCAGAATATAAAGCGGCCGAAAAGCCGGCCCAAGAGGCCCAATTAGGGATTTGGTCAGAACCCGGCCTCCATCAAAGCCCTTGGGAATGGCGCAAACAGCAAAGGAAATAATGTAGAGACGCTATTGCGAAGCGTCTCTGTCAAAATTTATTTTGCTTCTGCCTATCTTCGTTCCAAATTTATTTTGCTGGAGTGCAAAATTTATTTTGCTGGAGTGCAAAATTTATTTTGCTGGAGTGCAAAATTTATTTTGCTGTTGAAACGTAATAGAGACGCGAGCGTCGCGTCTCTACAATCCTTTTTCCCACCCCCCCCCCTCAAACTCTTTTCCCATTGAATGATCCCAGTGCCCCCTTTGTATACTCAACGAGGCGATAAACTTAACTTTTTTTTAAATGACTTTAGGGAGTTGTAGGGTGGGTAACGTGTTTTTGTTGCCCACCAAATTGATCTGAAAAAGTTTAAGTTATGCCCATGTACAGTATAGAAATCCCCCCTATGTTGAACAAATGAACTGATAACACAAGAAAGTAATAACTTCTAAATATACTTAGCATTGTCATAAATTGCGCTTTTTTTAACTGAACAACCAACTAGATTTAAGCCGCAAAATAAATTTTGCACTCCAATAAGACGCAAAATAAATTTTGCACTCCAATAAGACGCAAAATAAATTTTGCACTCCAAAATAACGCAAAATAAATTTTGAACGAAAATCTTAAAAGCGCAATTTATGGCGATGCTAACTATACCTTTTTATGAAACTGTTACATCGCTTTAAGTCATAATTAACAATTAACAATTAACAATTAACAATTAACTGTTGCATCGCTTTAAGTCAGATACAACACAAACGGACTCGAAATGTACATTATTTCTAAATTATTTTATGTCAAGTTCAAACAACGGCTTGAATTTCAGTGAGCATTTTTTCTAACCAATTGATATCAAAGCGATTTAACATTAAGCATTAAGCGTTGCATCAGTTTAGATAAAATGCAACACAAAAGGGCTATTAAATAGATAGCTTTTTGGATTATTCTATGCAAGGTTCAAATTACAGCTTGAATTTCAGTGAACGTTCATTCTAAGCAACTGATATCAAAGCGTTTAGCATTTAGCATTAATCATTAACCATTAATCATTAACTATTATATTAAAACGATGTATTTCTATTCACCATAATGCTATTATTTATGAACACATGAACATTGAACGCAATTTGACCTTTTCACCCCAGTTTGTTACCTTGACCATTCCAAAAATGACATTCATTCACAGGAGAAAATGACCTATGAAAAAACGACAGCTATGCAAATTCATCCCAAGAGGCATGTTGATATTGGGATTCGTGGCCTCCCTATCTACAGGCCCAAGCAGTACAACATCAATAGCGCCTTGCCAGTCGTCAAAAATAATGCCTCAAAAGTCTATGGGATTTCCAATGGGCGTTTGAGCAATGTTGTTGAAGCTGTGAATCAAACCAATGGGACGCTTTACAATATTCGTGATCCCTTTGAGAGCATTCTTGACAGCATCGCGAACAGCATTATTAACACTTACAGCGTCTCGCTGCTCACCCATGTTGGCCCTGGCCAACACTGGTTACATGTCACACCCATTGCCAATGATCCCGGTGGTGAAGACAAAGAACCGTTTAAAATCGGAGCCAATCCCGTTATCTCGCTTTCTCAAGTTACCCAAGATATGATTAATCAAGGGGTGATATTGGGGACAAGCAGTTTCAACATTGAAGCCAGTGTCACTGATCCTGATGGGGGCACCATTCAAACAGTCAATATCAGTTGGGCCGATCCGGCAGCGATACCGACTACCAATGCCATGAATACGGGCGGTGCTAACCTGTACAACTATACCTATAACGGCACACTGAACGTCAATGACTGTTTTGCCTTCGGCATTCAAGCCATAGACAATGACGGCCGCAATACCACCGTTCCAGCCAATCAAGGCAATACCCCAAGTGGCCAATGGCGAATTTGCGCCGACGATCCCACGCCTGTGATCGGCACCATCACGCCCGACACTTACGACTACCAGCAGCCCGTTTCTGTCAGCACGGAGATCAACGATGTACCAAGTGGCCCTGCCAGTCTAGCGGTTACCCTGAAATACCGTGAAACCGGAGAAATCCTTTGGGACAATATGCCCATGTCTGAAAGTGGCGGCCTGTTCACGGCCACAATACCTGATCTAATCGCCGGATTTAAAGGCATTGATGTCGAAGTTGTGGCTCAAGATATCAGTAATAATGTCACCGCAAAAGGCCACAGCCTGACAGTCAATACGGTTCCCGTCAGCATTATTGATGTCACGCGACACACTGACACCCTAGATACAGGGCCTTTCGCCATTCATGCGATAGTTGCTGGATTGGATACAACCAGCGGTGGACAAGTGGATTTAGTCTACACGATCAATGGGGGGACGGCCACAACGCTACCCATGACACAAACCGTAACGGGTGCCAATGCCTCCTTGTCTTCTCAGACGAATCTCTATATCGAGCGCATCCCAACCGTTAATCTTGGCGAAAAGGTGTGCTACTTTGTCCAGGCCAGTAATCCAACTGCCAATACACAATCTCAAGAACACTGTTTTGAGACACTACAACCTGCTGCACCTTTGAGCATCACGCCCACATCAGCCATTATGGCCGTTGGCGATAACGCCTTAGAATTTATGGCAGCCGGAGGCTATGGCACTTATGGATGGAACACCTTAAATGGTACACTGTCCACAACACTCGCTGATAAAACCCTTTACACGCCGACTCTAGCCGGTTCTGATAAACTCAGTGTTCAGGATTTAAGAGGCTTTACCGCCACAGTCATTATCAATGTCTTACCCGCCTTAACCCTTGATCCGGCCGTTGACGGCAAGCATTTCTCACCCGCTTCAACGCTGCAATTAACCGCCAGTGGTGCCGAATCGCCATATCAATGGAAAATTGATGGCGCGACTTCCCAAGTCTCTGGCAATGACAATGAAAGTGTTGAAATCACATTAGGTGCCGAACCTGCCACCATTCAAGTCACCTTGACAGATGCCAAAGGGCGCACTAAAACAGCCACCTTCAACAATGATGGCCAATTAAAAATTGATCCCGCAGGCCCTGAAATCGTCGTCACACCTGATTCAGAAACAGCCTTCAATGCCCTAGGGGGCGATGGCGCTTACATCTGGACAGTCGTCGGCGGTGATGTCGATGATCCCAATGCCGCCAATGTCACCTATCAATCACCTGGTTTACCAGGGGTTTATCATCTGACAGTCAGCGACAACAGTGGCGCTTCGGCCTCTGTCACCGTCAAATCGGGCCAACCTTTACGGATAACACCACATTGCGCCCGTATCCAACGCGATGGCAAAGCGGAATTTAAAGTGATCAGTGGCACACCACCCTATCAGTGGGAAGCGAAATTTGGTATGTTATCGGCCACCACTGGCGAGCATGTCAGTTTCACGCCAGAATCCAATCAGGGGCTTTATGAGATCACCGTTCATGACAGCGCGGGGGCCATAGCCGATTTATGTGTGCAAGTGACAGACATTTTTGTCACGCCCGCTAACGCCACACTCTCCGTTAATGAAACCGTACAACTGGAAGTCACGGGCGGTAATGGCGATTACACTTGGGCGGCCAACGTTGGCACGGTTTCACCCAACACCGGCAATCTGATCACTTACACAGCCCCAGGCCAACCCAATAACGCCATTGTGACTGTTCGAGATAGTGTCGGCAATGAAACCACGGCCAGTCTACAAATCCGTGAAGGGTGTTATATCACCCCCGCTCAAGCGATTGTTTCAGTCAATGACAGCGTGCAACTGACGACTGTTGGCTGTAATAATCCCACTTGGACAACCACCTCCGGTTTACTCTCCTCAAGCAGTGGTAACGAGATCACTTATACAGCCACCGGCCAACCGGGTATAAGCGATACCGTCAAAGTGATAGATGAAGATGGTAGACAAGTGAGTGCCACCATAACGATCCCAGAAGCGTGTTCGATCAGCCCTCAACAGGCGACGGTTTCCGTCAATGGCACAGTAGAACTGACCGCCGTCGGTTGCTTAAAGCCAAATTGGACAGCCACCCTTGGCACAACCTCTCCATTCAATGGAAACACAATCACTTACACCGCCCCTGGTCAACCGGGTCAAACCGACACCATCACGGTTACTGATAGCACAGGTCAACAGGCCAGTGCCACGATCAGCATTCCAACAGGTTGTGCCATCACGCCTGAAGTGGCAACAGTCGCTATCAATCAGACCGTCCAACTCACCGCCGTCGGGTGTAAAAACCCAACTTGGACAACAGGCCTTGGCATCCTGTCCCAAACCACAGGTGACACGATCACTTACACCGCCTCCGGCCAACCGGGCCAAACTGACACAGTCACCCTCAACGACAGCGATGGACAACAGGCGATTAGCACAATAACCATCCCCACAGCCTGTTCTGTGATACCCGCTACCGCGACAGTATCTATTAATGAAAGCTTAGCACTCAGCGCCGTTGGTTGTACGAACCCATCTTGGACAACCTCTATCGGCACACTGTCCGCAACAACGGGTCAACAGATCACTTATACCGGCACACAAGAAGCTGAAGCCACAGTGACTATCACCGATACTGGTAGCGGCCAACAGGCCATTGCCACAATCCAAGTGATCGTACCGCCACTGACAATCAGCCCTTCTGCCACTGCCGTTGATGTCAGCCAAACTCGTCAGTTCACAGCCCAAGGCGGAGATGGCAACTACAACTGGACAGTCGTAACCGGTAAATTGTCTTCACCTACCGGAGAAAGTGTCACTTACACCGCGCCATCAACCGCTGATATCGAAGATATCGTCACCGTGACTGATAAATCCGGTCACAGTGTCGTCGCAAAAATACGTGTCGAACGCTCAGAAGGCACCTTTACCATTACGCCAGCCAAAGTTAATATGGCAGACGGTGGCACGCAACAAGGATTCAGAGTCCATAACGCACGAGGCCAAGTACATTGGACGGCCTCCGCAGGTAGCATCACAGACACCGGCCTTTACACCGCCCCAGCGAGTAGTGGCAGCTATAAAGTCATCGCCACCGACTACACCAGCGGCCGGACTGCCGAAGCCACTATTATCGTAGCCGCAGAACTCACCCTAACACCCAGTAAGAAAGTACTCACCACCGGAGAAAGCACAACTTTTACCGTCAAAGGTGGCGAACCGGATTACACTTGGCGCGTTATTGGTGAAGGCTTTATCGACAGCGAAACAGGCGAAACCGTGCGCTTCACGGCCGGTACCAGCGCAAGTCAAGTTCGCCTAGTCGTGGCCGATAACAAAGGATTAAGCAGTGAAGCTGAAATAACCGTCACGGGCGAATTACTCATCACGCCAGAAAACGTCACCTTGCCTCGCGGCACAACCCAACAGTTCAAAGCTTTTGGCGGAAGTGGTGAATTCACCTGGATAGCCACACAGGGCAACATTGACGAAACGGGCTTATATACCGTACCCGATGTACTGGGCACTTATGTCATTACAGCCCATGATAGTGCAGGTAAACAAGCAACGGTCAATGTCACCGTAGCCAACGTCCCAGTGATTACACCTGCAAAAGTGTGGTTAGATATGAATGAAACAGCCACACTCAGCGTTGTTGGTGGTGTAGCCCCTTTTGAATGGACTGCCACAGTCGGTTCTATCACTGAAAATGGCGACACAGTGACATACACAGCCCCCAATGTTTCTCAAAAAGAAGCCACGACGATAACCGTCACTGATAACAGAGGAGAGCAATCGGAAACAGTGGTTTATGTGGATTTACCCCTGTTTACTAGTTCTAAAAAAATCTTCAGAAAACCAGGAGAAACCCGTAGCTTAAGCGTCGCAGGTGGTATTCCCCCCTTTGATTGGCAAACAGGCAAAGGTGAAATGAAAAAACCCCGCACTGAAGAACTCGGTGAAAATATCTACACCGCACCGAATGTCATGGGTGAAGATATCATCACAATTCGTGATCGCAAAAATAACACCACGACAGTAAAAGTGCAGGTGACTCAACCGATAGCCGTCACGCCATATAAACGCTATATGAAGCGTGAAGAAACCAAAAGCTTTACCGTCGTCAGTGGTATTGCGCCTTTTACTGCCACTGTAACGGATGGTGATGGTGATCTTGAACCCGCCAGCAGCGAAGATGGACATTTCAAATTCACCTCTGGCAGTACTGCCGATGATGATGTCACCATTGAATTTAGTGATAATGGTGGCCAAACAACACAAGTCCATGCCTATATAGAAAGACAACTGCATGTGAGCTCACCGACGCTGGATGTGGAGAAAGGCGCTGAAATCAAATTCAAAGTGAGAGGTGGCACGGGGGGGTTTTTTATCGTGGCTGAAAGAGGTTTTGCTGAAGTCGATGAAGAAACTGGCGACGGCACGTATGAAGCACCAAACCGTTTTGGAACCTTCAAACTCACCGTCGTTGATTCATCCGATCAAACGCTTGAGTTTGAAGCTTCAGTCGAACCCAGTAGCCCACAAATTTCACCTTCTGCTGTCACAATGTTTTCCGGTGAAACCCGTACTTTCACAGTCAATCGTGGTGTGCCGGATTATACTTGGGCATTTGAAAGTAATACCGTGCAAAGCATGGACAGCCAAAACTCGGTAGTCCAAATCACAGCACCGCAAACTGCTGGCAAATATGACGTGTCAGTCACAGACAAAGCCGGTAATGAAACAACAGCCACAATTACCGTGATACAACCCTTGATCATTCGACCGGTTTCTTACACCTTCTACAAAGGTGACTCCAAACCCGTGCGTTTCACTTACTTAGGGGGTGCCGGTATTTGCGACTGGCTACCTGAAAACGTGCAAGTCGTCGAACGGGGTAATCACCACATCATGGTATTACCGCAAGCAACTGAAGTCGGTACGCAATCCAGTATCAGTTGTCGTGATCAAAATGCTGATATTGCCCGAGCCAGTCTCATTGTAACTAACCGGCCAGGTGATCTTGATGGTAATGGCTCCATTGACGAAACAGAAGCACAGATTGGAATAGACAAATTCTTCCGTCGCGAAAACCTCAACGGTGTCAAGATGGATAGAACCCAATTGTTCTTGCATCTGGAATCGTTTATGGGTAGATAACTGAAGTCATGATTGAATAGCGTAGGATGGGTAGCGTGTTTTTGCAGCCCCCCATTAATGTTTGTTGTTAATATCGCGTAGGGTGGGTAGCGTGTTTTTGTGCCTGCCCCATTAAT
>QNEL01000034.1 GCA_003645185.1 Candidatus Parabeggiatoa sp. nov. 3 | reverse complement strand
TCAGGTATTTTAATAGAAGCAATCGGGGCAACCACAAGGGATTGCCCCTACAACCGTACCCGTAGGGGCAATCCCTTGTGGTTGCCCAAAATACCTGTTTATTTGTGCTTCAGTACTTATAAAAACGCTAAAGACGCTTTCGATGCTTTCAATGCTCAATTCAAAATCAAAACGTCTCTTGCGTTATTCTTTTATTCCCCAGAGCCAAAGTACTAATAACGTTTCAACTTTAGTTTGCCGCGTAACGTGATTTAATATGACAACAAGTGAAAAATTTGAAGGGGAAAGTTCGTTAGAAAATCATGAAACGGATTATCCCAATCTCTCTATTAAATTGGTTAAGGAACAATTCAGTCTGTTTGAGTTAAAACGGCGACATGAAATCCGTAAAACGATCATCATTGATCCTGATTTTCAAAGAAATCGAGTTTGGAATGCTCACCAAGATTCTGAATTGATTGAGTCCATTTTGATGGGTATTCCAATACCCCCTATTTATCTGTTTGAAAACAAGGAGGGCATTAAACAGGTTGTTGATGGTAGGCAAAGACTCAGTTGTTTCTTTGATTATCTCAATAATCGGTTTAAACTGGTTCGCCTCAAAATGTTAACCGGAGAATTGAGCAAAAAATGTGCCGATTTAATGCCTCTATTGCAAGCAAAAATAGAAGATTATCAGATTCTGGCTTATACCATACAACATCCGACACCAGAAAAAGTAAAATTTGATATTTTTGATCGCGTCAATCGAGGGGGAACTCGCTTAAATAATCAGGAAATGCGTCATGCGTTGTATTTCGGTAAAGCGACTCAATTGCTTAAGAAATTATCTCAGTTGGAGCGTTTTATATCAATAACCGGTGTTTCGGCCAAAAGAATGAAAGATCAGTATCTGATTTTAAGATTTTTAGGTTTTTATTTATTGAAAACCCATCAATTAGGCGACTTAGACTATAAAAGTGATATTGATGACTTTCTGGCCGCTGTCATGACGCAGATCAATGGCTATACGGATGATCAACTACTTGATTTAGAAAGGATATTTATTTTAGCGATGACGAATTGTTGTCATGTTTTGGGTGAGAATGCTTATAGATTTGACAGTTCAAAACGTCGTCGTCCGATTAATATGGGTTTGTTTGAGAGCATAAATTATGCCTTGGCGCTTCCTTTGCCAGAACCTATTAATCTCTCTCAACTCAAACAAAGCGTAGAATCGTTAAAAGCCGATATGGATCAAAGCAAACTGTTTACGGGTAGCATTGATACCCGCAATGCGGTTAAATATCGCTTTGATAAAGCCGATAAAATCAGAATGGAATTGAGTCATGTTTAACTTTCTTGAGATCGAAAAGCTAACCAACTCACGGTAACGATAATTTGCGTCACACGCCCTGATAGTATTTTGCGTCAACTTAAAGAACAATATCGGTTTGTTCAAACTGAGGAGCCGGGCATTTATTACTGTGACGAAGTATTAGAAAAATGGATTATCTATCCCAGTGAACTCGAATTGATCCCGAAAAATTACCCGCTTTTGTCGTTAGCACAGGGTAAGAAATTAGAGCAATTTATTGCTTTGTGTTTGCGCGATGGATTAAATGACTATTTGCAATTGATCATCGATATTGGACTCGCTACCGATCCAAGCGTGATTCTGCAAAAGATTTTGGAGAGCAGCAATATGACATTTCAAATACGAGAAGAAACTTGGCCAGTGATTGACCAGTTTTTCCAACAAATGCCAGAAGCCTTCTGGAAATTGCCCACATTTAAAGATGCCTTGACTTCGTTCCAGCAAGATGCCCGACGGGAAGGAGAACAAAGTGGCTTACAGCAAGGTGAATTAATTGGTGAACAACGAACACTGATTCGTTTTGTGCGTCGCAAATTCCCACACGTACCGCAAGGTATTATACAGCACATTCAAACCACCTTTGATCATGAAAAATTGGATAATTGGTCGGATCAAATTATTTCGGCGACTGATTTATCGGAGATTGATTTCAAAGTGCCGAAAGGCTAAGACAACAGGGCGAACCTTTGTTATCACCCTTTTTAACATAAGCATTATGAAAAGAAAATCCATTTTTAAAGACGGTAAAAAGTATACATTCAGTGATTATTTTGACATGAAAAATCCAACTGATGAAATTGTGAGTGAATTTGGATATTCTTATGAGATGGCAGTGATAGCATTGCCAAAATGCACGGATTATGATCAAAATATCGTTAAAAATCTGAACGATACCTTTTATACCGTTTTTCCCAGAATCCCTTTAACTTCTGAAACAGCAAAAAGAGAATTTTTGATAGCCCCTTTACTTCTGGAAATCATAAAACATAGCGTTGTCAAAATCAATATTGAATATCCATTGGAAATTGATGATAAACTCAGCGGATATTTAGATTATTTTCTGAGGGCTAATCAAGAATTAATTGTGATAGAAGCTAAAAAGAAAGATATAGACAGTGGTTTTAATCAATTAGCTGCTGAATTAATCGCTTTGGATAAATACGAAGACAATGAGCAGATTGATATTTTATACGGTGCCGTGACTTTGGGCGATCTGTGGAAATTTGGCACCTTAGATAGGCATAAAAAGCATATTGTCAAAAATATTCATAGTTATACGATTCCAGAAGATACTGAAGATGTTTTTTCAACTTTGCTGGGCATTATAACGGATTGAAATGAGTTTGATGTTTTGATGATAGAACGCTGATTGTCATGATTGTCCTGATTGACGCTGATTTTTTTTAATCAGCGTCTATTTCAAACGATCACGCTAAGTATAATGACATCTTGGCACCTTTGCGCCTTTGCGCCTTTGCGTGAGATTAAAATAACCTCAATTATGAAAAGCGGCTTTAGTTGTTGGCTCAATAAGGTAGGCCTAACTATCTGAAACTGATGGAAAAAACAGGATTTTATAATGCTACATATTCATACCAGTAATCACTTAGAACATTTAATCGAAGCTTTTGCGACGGTTATTCATGATCAGCCGTTACCCCCTTTGATCGCGGAAACGATTGTTGTGCAAAGTAAGGGGATGGAACGATGGTTGTCGATGCAGTTGGCTGAACAGTTGGGGGTGTGGGCACATGGTTCTTTTCCTTTTCCTAACCAGCACTTATGGCGCGTGTTTAAAGAGACTTTGCCCGGCACTTTGCCTGATACGTCTTCCTTTGAGCGTGAGGTGATGGTTTGGAGTTTGATGGCTATCTTGCCTGATTTTTTGAAGCTACCAGAATTTGCTGAGTTGCAAAGCTATTTGCAGAAGGATGAGTCGGATATTAAACGTTTTCAATTGGCTTGGCGAATCGCGGGTATCTTTGATCAATATCTCGTTTATCGGCCGACTTGGTTGGATGATTGGGAAAATGGAAAACAGCCGGCTGAGTTGGAAAATGATTCGCAGGCTCTATGGCAAGCCTTGTTGTGGCAAAGCTTGGTAAAACGCCATGGGCCGTCGCATCGTGCTAAGTTACGAACTGAGTTTTTTAAGCAGTTGTCTAATATCGCTAAGAATCCACGCTTTTCTAAGCGTTTATCGGTGTTTGGTATTTCGGCTTTGCCGCCGTTTCATTTAGAAGTGTTTGCAGAATTGGGGAAGGTGACAGAGGTACATGTTTTTTTGCTGAATCCTTGTCAGGAATATTGGGGACATATTGTTTCTGATAGTGATATGGCTTTAAGAACGGCCCGTGTCAAAGGGCAGCCGGTGGCTCCTGAATCCTTGTATTTTGAAAAAGGCAATAGTTTGTTAGCGTCGATGGGTAAAATGGGCCGTGATTTTATTGATATGTTGAATGAATATCCTCATAAAGATCATGACTATTTTGATGGGCGCGATTCGCTTTCAGAAGAAGACAAGGCACCTGAATTGACGCTGCTTCAAAGTATTCAGTCTGATATTTTGTATTTGGAAGATCGGGATGGCGCGACGCTGATTGATGTGGATGATCACTCTCTTCAAATTCATGCTTGTCATAGCCCAATGCGTGAAGTGGAGGTTTTGCATGATCAATTGTTGGCTTTGTTTGAACAGCATCCTGATTTGTTGCCTAAAGATGTGTTGGTGATGATGCCTGACATTGAAACGTATGCGCCTTTTATTGAGGCCGTATTTGATACCACACCTGAGGAGGCGAAAAGAATTCCTTTTAGTATTGCGGATCGCAGTTTACGCGGTGAAAGTGCTTTGATTGATGCCTTTTTCGCGATTCTGGAATTGCGTAATAGTCGTTTTTCGGTTAGCCGTGTATTGGCGGTGTTAGAATCTGAGGTGGTGCAAAAACGTTTTGGATTGAATGAGCAAGATTTAGATTTGATTCGCCATTGGATTGAGCAGACGCGCATACGTTGGGGAATGGATAAGGCGGATCGGGTACGTATGAATTTACCGGCTTTTGAGGAAAATACTTGGCAAGCAGGTTTAAGGCGTTTGTTATTAGGCTATGCGTTGCCCGGTGGCGGAGAGCAGTTGTTTCAGGATATCTTGCCTTATGATGAGATTGAGGGGAGTGATACGTTAATCTTGGGTAAATTGGTGGGCTTTGTTGAAAAGTTGTTTGATTGTGTGCAAGCTTTAGAGCAACCTCGCTCTTTGCAAGACTGGTCGGATTTTTTAAATCAGTTGTTAAAGACGTTTCTGGAATCAGAAACGGAAACGAGTCAAACTCAAGCGATTCGTAAAGTGCTCTATGATTTGGTTAAGCATAGTGATCAAGCTGAGTTTAATGAATTGGTGAGCCCTGATGTGATATTGGAATGTTTACATTATCCGCTGGCTCAAGAGGAGCAGAGCAGTCATTTTATGACGGGCAATGTGTCTTTTTGCGCGATGTTGCCGATGCGGAGTATTCCTTTTAAAGTGATTGCTTTGTTAGGCATGAATGATCAAGCTTATCCGCGCACGAGTAAGCCGTTAGGTTTTGATTTGATTGCGAAAAAACCGCGACGCGGTGATCGCTCCCGTCGGCAGAATGATCGTTATTTGTTTTTGGAATCGCTGTTGTCAGCGCGTGACTGTTTTTATATCAGTTATGTGGGGCAAAGTATTCATGATAATAGCATTATGCCGCCTTCGGTGTTGGTGAGTGAGTTGTTGGATTATATCAGTAAGGGTTTCAGTTCTTTCCATAAAAGTATTTTGGATCAAGTGGTTAGACATCATCCTTTGCAAGCTTTTAGTCCGACTTATTTTAATCATCAAGATAAGCTGTTGTTTAGTTATTCTAGTGAATATTGTACTGCCAGTCGGGCGTTGTTGAATGAAGAGGCTTTTTCAAAGGCTTTTATTGTTGAACCGTTGCCGGAACCGCAACCTGAAACGGAATGGAAAACCGTTGATATCAATCGCCTTACTCGTTTTTTTAGACAGCCGATTGAGTTTTTGTTGAAAGAGCGATTAGGGATTTTTTTACAAGTTGGGGCTGAATTGCTGGATGAAAGTGAACCGTTTGAGGTGCAGGGGTTAGATCGTTATCAGTTGAATCAAACCTTGGTGGAAAAAAGTTTACAAGGGGGGGATTTAGAGGTTTATCAAACGGTGGTGAAAGCGACTGGACAGTTGCCTTACGGGCAAATCGGGGATTATGTGTATAGTCAATTGACGGAACAAGTCCAACCTTTTGTTGAACAGGTTCAACAGGTGACGATGAAACAAAAGAAAATGGAAACGGTGTCTGTTGATTTGAGAGTGGGTGATATGTGTATCACTGGGCGCTTAGGGCGCTTGTGGCGCGATCACTTAGTGCATTATCGTTGTTCAAAATTGAAATCGAAAGATTTCATTCAATTGTGGATTCATCATTTAATATTGAATAGTTTACCGGATAAGTATTTACCGCGTCATAGTGTGTTGATAGGTAATCATGAGGCTTGGACATTTGAACCGGTTGCAGACAGTGATGCGATTTTGCAGAGTTTGTTACGGGATTTTTACTGGCAAGGGGTGCTTCAACCGTTATATTTTTTTCCTGAATCGGGTTTAACGTTTGTTGAGAATCTGCGTAATGGTAAAGAGGAAAAGGAGGCCTTTTTGAAAGCATTGAATACGTGGCAAGGGAGTGATTTTGGACGAGGTGAAGCGGAAGATGATTATTATCAATTATGTTTTAGAAGTTTGGAGTCTAAAACACCGTTAGATGATGATGCGTTTAAGTCGTTGGCAAAACAGTTTTTTGAACCGTTGTTGGGGCATTTGCAAGCTTTGTGAACTTCATAAAAATAACGCACAGCTAAAAGACGCAGACAATTCAAAGCCTCTCTTGCGCCTCTTGCGTTAAAAAGATTTAAAGAAAACGCAAAAGACGCAAAAGACGCAAAAGACGCAAAAGATGAGAAAGCTATTGCTTATTTCCTGATTTTAGTTAGGATTTTTTGAATTTGCTCTTGGCTGAGTAATCCTTGTAATTCTTTTATTTCTCTGATGATCTCTTCTCTTTCTTTTGTTCTTTCAGCAGCCAGTTCATTCGGGAATAGAAGATGGATTAATTCCTTAGCCGTTGGATCATTACGCAGTGTTTCGATATTCATAGCCATTAATGATGATGAAAGAAATTGAAAACCTATTGTATTTTCTGCCCGCTAATATCGCAAGCATAAATATCATTTGGGCCTGTTCTTGAGGATTGGTGATTTGCTCTTTGAGCAATTCCGATGCTTCCTTGATTTCTTGCCGCCCGCCTCCTTTTAAATAGGGCGTAAAAGGTAATAGCCCAAGCAAGTTTTGTTGCTTGATTTCTTCGTACCCTTGTTCCCATAAATTGATCACGTCATATTTCACATTAACCGAACCAAAATATTGATTGCCTAATTCTTGGTTTCTGATATCTGGATCAAGGTTGTTCAATAGGCTTTTTACCAACTTCTTTTTTGTTTTCTGTAAGATCAATACATCGTAAACTAAAATCCTTTCATTCATGGTTTCATCATACGATGTTTGAACTTCTATGTGAAAAACCGTGTTTTTCAGTTTCTCTATCTCTGTATCAATAATCAGACTCAAAGAATCCACTTCTCTTTTGAGATAGGTTTCTAATGTGCGGTTGGCATCCAGCACTTTTATCTGTTTTTGTTCTTCCGCTGATAGAGATTGAATCTCTGGAAAAAACTTCAGAAAATCAAGAGGCCTTAATTCTATGGCCTTTCGGCTCACATAATCTATTGACTTATCAATGGTTTCCTGTTGTGCTTTATAGCCTTTGTTATCAAGCGTTTCGGAATCGTTATCAGGCGAGTCAAAAAGTTTCCCTTGAGCATGGGTTGAGGTTGTCATATTGATGGAATAGCATCATTGTAAATAGTGTGGGTTAGTGTGAATGTTAAAGCTCCCATTTTTCCAAAGCTTCTCGGGCAAACACGCAGGTATGCCCCTACAAAAAAAAGCCTATTTAGGGTTGTAGGGGCGTACTGACGTGTTCGCCCAGGCGAAGGCGAAGGTGGTATTGAGGGGAATGGTGGGCTTTAAAAACCCGTTACCTGCCCCCTACAAGAAAGATAGCCCTTAAACTGTGTTCGGGCAATCGCTATCTTGAGTACTTTCTAATGCTTCGTCAATGGCTTCCAAAAACTGTTTAATATCAAGTGGTTTGACAATATAATTCAAAAATCCGGCTTCTCGTCCACGTTCTAAATTGTGTAAGGTGTCATTAGCACTTAGGGCTAAAACGGGAATATGGCAGCTATCTGGATCTTCGCGCAATTGTTCTAATACTTCAAACCCATCCATGCCGGGTAAGTTAATGTCCAATAAAATGACATCAGGATGATGGCGGCGGGCTAATTCAAGGCCCATTTCGCCAGTATGGGCCGACATCAGGGCAATATCAGGCCGGACTTTGAGAATTTGGGCCACTAAACTGACATTGGTACGACTGTCTTCGACATATAATAATATATATTTACGCAAATCTTTATCGCTAAGCCTATGGTAGTCTTCATTCTCCAGTTCACCTGTCGGTATTTCAACCCAAAATGTGCTGCCGATATTGATCTCACTTTCTACCCCAATTCGTCCATCCATGATGTCTAATAAGCGTTTCGTGATCGTTAAACCGATGCCGGTACCTTCAATCACATTGAGCCCACTTAAGCGGATGAAGGGATCAAATACTTTCTCTTTTTGTTCTGGTGTCAAACCTAAACCGGTATCTTCCACTTCAAAACGGACATATTCAAGGCTAGGTTGGCTCAAACAGATAATGACTCGCCCTTCATCACGGTTATATTTAACGGCATTGGACAATAAGTTGATCAGAATTTGTTTTAACCGCCCTCTATCAACTAGCGCATAGTGGGGCAAAGATTTCTCTGTCGTGTTATTGATAATGATGCGATGTTTTTCAGCTTGAGGTGTGATAAAACTGACACTTTCTTTTATTAACTCAATCAATTCAACTTTTTCAATCGTGACTTCTAATTTTCCGGCTTCAATACGTGTTAAATCAAGGACTTTATTGATGAGTTCAAGCAAATGCCAACCTGCTTGTAGGATATTACCGACATATTGCAACATGTCTTCTACAGACTCAATTTCAAATTCTTGTACACTTAAATCTTCTTTGAGTAATTCGCTATAGCCTAAAATCGCGTTCATGGGTGTTCGCAATTCATGGCTCATGCTGGATAAAAATTGTGATTTGGCTTGACTGGCTTTTTCGGCAAATTCTTTCGCGCTTATCAGTTCAGCTTCAACATTTTTGACATCGCTGATGTCTCTTAATAATAAGACTATGCTGGTAACACGCTGATTGTCAATAATGGGATTAAAAACACAGGAAACCGGCAACGGTGACTGATTTTCTCGTTCTAACAGGGCATTGCTATCGTGAAAAGCCTGTCCAGAATTTAAGCGTTGAATGAGTTCTGAAGTGATAAGACGCACATCAGGATTGACTCTTTCATGCAGAGAAAAATGTTCTAGTAGGGATATTTTTTGTAACTGTTGTATTGAAGCGCCTAAATAGTTTTCAGCGGCAGGGTTCACAAATAACAATTGCCCTTTCGTATCAAATAAACATAAACCATCACCCATAGCGGTTATGACAGTGGGTAATGAGGGGGGCGGTGGTGATGTAGGCGGATGAACTTGAAATCGTTTTACGGCTTTTTCTAACCGTTGGCGTTCACGATCTGCATTGATGTAAGAACACTCAATACGGGAGAGAAATTCTTGCCACTTAACCAAATCGGTAGGCAACGTTTCGTGGTGAAATCCGGCACGGCGTAATTGACGTTCGAGTAGTGAATACATGTTTTTTCAAATATAAATGTAGGGTGGGTAAGTTCGTTTCGACTTCGTAGAAACGAACTTGCCCACCATTGTTGTTCTGAAGCTTAATATGGTGGGCAAGCGAATAGAGACTCCGTCTCTATTCGCTTACCCACCCTACGTTTTGTGGCACAATATAGACTTGTGGTGCTACGAGCGGTGCTTTAGGCCAAAATAATAGTATAAGGAGTAGTACATTCATTGCTAAAATAATACTCATCCATGGCATGGAACGTATTTTAGGAAATACTAGCAACCACTTATTTTGAGTTCGCTTATTATTATAGTTAATAAATTGAGCCATTTCACGTTCACGCTCTGCTTTTTTGAGGGCATCAAGTATGTAAGACATAATGTGAGTCCAATCAGTCGTTAAGAATACATAGTTAAAGTATAACATACGGTTGGGCGTGTAAGCTGTTGAAAAGAAAACGCTAGAGACGCACGACTAGAGACGCACGACTAGAGACGCACGACTAGAGACGCACGGCAGTGCGTCTCTACGAAACACCCTACAAATAAGAGGCGTGTAATAGTGTTTGTGTATAGGGATGTTGTGGCTGTGCAAATAGTTGTTCTGTTTTGCCCTGTTCAATAAATTGCCCTTGATACATGACTATGATTCTGTGAGACATGGCTCTAATCACTTTTAAATCATGGCTGATAAATAAGTAGCTGATATGGTGTTTGTTTTGTAAATCTTTAAGTAATTCAAGGACTTGTTTTTGGATGGAGACATCTAGGGCGCTTGTGGGTTCATCTAATAAAATCAATTGAGGTTCTAAAATGACGGCTCGTGCTATGGCTATACGTTGGCGTTGCCCGCCTGAAAATTGGTAGGGATAGCGCGATAACATGTCTTCTTGTAAACCGACTTCTGTCAAGATTTGAATAACGCGCTCACGGCGTTCGCGCCGATTTATGGATGGCGCATGAATGGCTAAGCCTTCGCCTACAATGTCTTCTACTGTCAGGCGCGGTGATAAGGATGAATAGGGATCTTGAAAGACGACTTGAAAATGACGACGCAAGGGGCGTAATTGATTACGGCGTAAGCCTTCTATGGGTAACTGTTCAAACTGAATAGTGCCTTTGCATTTTTGCAGTCGCAATAAACAGAGCCCTAAAGTGGTTTTGCCTGAGCCCGATTCGCCGACTATGCCAACTGTTTCGCCTGGATATAAATCGAAATTGACGCTATCGACGGCTTTGAGTTTACCTGTTGTGCGTTTCAATAAGCCGCTTTTAATCGGAAAATGACATTGGATGTTTTGGCCCGCTAATAAAGGTTTTGTGGCGGTGCTATAGTCATAATCTGTTTGAATCTTGGCCGGTTGGCTATTGAGTAAATGTTGGGTATAAGGATGTTGAGGGTGTGCAAATAACTGTTCTACTGTTGCCGATTCTACCAATTTTCCGTTTTGCATAACGCATAAGCGTTCTGCAAATCGTTTTACCAAATTGAGATCATGGCTAATTAATAATATGGCCATGCCAAATTCTTTTTGTATGGATTTGAGCAATTCAAGGATTTGTAATTGTATGGTGACATCTAAGGCTGTCGTGGGTTCGTCGGCAATTAATAAAGCGGGGTGACAGGCTAAAGCCATGGCAATCATGACGCGCTGACGTTGCCCGCCTGATAAGGTATGGGGATAAGCGTCAAAACGTTTATGAGGCTCTGGAATGCCTGTGTGTTCTAATAGTTCTAACATGCGCTGACGAGCAAGCGATTTGCTCAAACCTTCGTGTAATTGCAATGGTTCTATGAGTTGTGTGCCGATGGGATAAACGGGATTGAGTGATGTCATCGGCTCTTGAAAAATCATTGCAATCTCTTTGCCACGTATACGACGTAATTGGGCATCGTTCAATTCAAGCAAGTTGTTGCCCTGAAATTCGATTTTGCCACTAGGATAGGTGACTTGTTGGCGATCATGTAATTTTAATATGGATAAGGCAGTAACTGATTTACCTGATCCTGATTCACCGACTAAAGCGATTGATTCGTTAGGATTAATGTGAAAACTCACTTGATGCACGACTTCAGTGCGTTGTGCTGAGTTGCCAAAGGCGACGGATAAATCCTTGATGTTTAATAAAGGTAGGTGATCTGTCATTGTAAGGAGTTCAATGGATTAGTACTTTTATGGTGGGTAACGTGTTTTTGTTGCCGGCCCCAATTAGATCAATGTAGGGTGGATAACGTGTTTTTGTTGCCGGCCCCAATTAGATCAATGTAGGGTGGGTAACGTGTTTTTGTTGCCGGCCCCAATTAGATATGAGGGAGAGGGGAAGTTTGGCAAAAGAACGCTGATTCTAATTCAGCGTTCTATTAAATTAGAAGTGATTTCTTTATAAAAGCTCAATACGAGCTAATTGTTTGGCCTTATCAGCAAAACGATGGTGAAACTCTTGTGCAATGCTATTAACAATGGCTTGAACGCGTTCTAAAATCATGTCTTATGCTCGGTGGATAGTGCTGCAATGTGCGTGCGGATATTCAATACCATGTCATTCTCTTCCGATAAAGGGTTCTTTTTTCATTGTTTTCTCCGTTGTCAGGTATCAAATGAGCGAGTCTGTTTTGGTAGATTATGGTGTTGGAGTGTTGGAGTTCGCAAGCTCACTCCAACCTACATTTGTGGTATTTTCTTTTTTGGGACTTACCTTATTATGATTTAAAACCGGATTCAGGTTGGTCGATTATAGGTGTACTTCAAAATTTGTCAATCGTATTCATTGATTTTTAATTCACGCATTGGAAATCTGCCCAAGATAGATAGGTCAATCGTGGGCACCAATATTGAATAGAGGGGGTTATGAAGCTAAGTCATTGATTTTTATATCGTTCGAGCTCTTCATTTCAATGGGTGACGGGGATGAAGGGACAAGTCTCATTCTAAAATGAAGCCAATAAAACATAAGGGGATGAAGTTAATCCGTTGTACTATTATTTTGACTGTATTCTTTCCCCCAATCAAGAAAATCACTATTTTCCATCGGAGGCGCATACAAATAGCCTTGAGCAATATCGCAGCCATGATCGCGTAAAAAATCACGTTGATCAATCGTTTCAACGCCTTGTGCAATGACGGTTAAACCTAAGGCATGGGCCATGTCTATCGTTGCAACCGTTATCGTGGCATCCGCTGGCGATGACATGATGCCATGAATAAAGGACTTATCTATTTTTAAGCAATCAGCAGGAATCTGCCTAAGGTAATTCAATGAACCATAACCCGTTCCAAAAGCATCAATCGTGACACGAATACCGATTTCTTTAAATCGTTCCAAAATTTTGATCGCTGAATGAATATCCTCTAACACCAAATTTTCAGTTAATTCTAATTCCAAACATTTCGGCTCTAAACCCGAATTTTCTATAGCCTCTGCTATGATATTCACTAAACGTTTACTGCGAAATTGATAAGGGGATAAATTCACAGCAATACGCTTTATCAACAACTTAGCATCCCACCAAGCCTTTAACTGCTTACATGCCGTTTGTAAAACCCACTCTCCAATAGGGATAATAATACCCGTATCCTCAAGCACGGGCACAAAATCAATGGCCGAAATCAAACCATTTTGTGGATGGCGATAGCGGATTAAAGATTCTGTGCCCACTAATTGCTCGGAAGATAACTTGATTTGCGGTTGGAAAAATAGAAGAAAATCTTTTTTTTTAAAAGCTTGATGTAACTCCGTTTCAATTCTCAAACGTGAAATCGCATGATGATGCATCCCCTCACGAAATACCGCATAACCCGATTTACCCATCTCCTTGGCACGATACATTGCCGCATCCGCATCGCGTAGCAACTCCATACCATCTTGTTGCTTGCTATAATAAGCAATTCCAATACTGCATGATGTCACCACCTCATACCCATCCAGCAAAAATGATTCAGCCAACACCTCATTAATCTTCACTGCCAAGCGAGTTGCTTCAGCCATATCGACTATTTCATCAAGCAAAATCATAAACCCATCGCCATCTGCTCGCGCCAACATCGCGTTCTGCGTTAAAAAACCCTGCAAACGTCGCGCAATTTCCATTAATAACCAATCACCCATATCATGCCCTAAACTGGCATTGATCAGCCTAAACCTATCCAAATCAAGCAATAAGACGGCAATCCGATAGGCTTTACGCTGCTGAGCACGAGCAATAGCCTGTTCCAAATATTCCATAAACAAATAACGATTAGGCAATCCCGTCACTTGATCATGTAAGGTACTATGATTGAGTTGCAGTTCTAAAGCATGGCGCTCACACAAATCACGCCCTTCAACCAATATCCAAACAATTTCTTTTTGAATATTCGTAATCGGGGTTAATAAAAAATTCAATGTAGCCGCTTGCCCATTCTGTTTTTGCGCCTCAAATTCACAATGTGCAAACTCACCCTTCGCTGCTGTCGCAATCGCGGTTTTAAAATGGGCTTGTGTTTTTTGAGCATGTTTTAGCCAAGGCAGCTTCCAAAAAGGCTGGCCGATCACCACATCACGTTGACAACCCATTAAAGTCAAAGCGGCCTGATTGATTTCATGTAAAATACCATTTGGTTTAAGCAAACCCATAAACTCAAAGGCCTTTTTAAAAATGGCTTCAAATTTATGTTCTTGTTTTTGTAAAACGATCAATTTAGAAAGATAACGCACAATGCGTTCAAGCAAGGGCCAACTTAATTGCTCTTTATTCAAAGCATCTGTCCAATATCTATCCAACAACACCGTCTCGACAAACTCATCGTGTTTCGTCAAAAAAATTGTTGGAATGCTTTTAAATTTATACAACCAAGCCAAAAACTTCTGTTGCTGCGCTTGTTGCGCCTCGTAGCCAATTAAATAAACATCATAACGATTTTTTTTAATGTGCTTTAAAGCGATATCATAATTAGGTGCCCAATCAATAGTCAGTTGACTGGTTTGTTCATCCAACAATTGCCGCGCTTTCAAATAATCACTGGCATTTTCTTCAATAAATAAAATACGCATATTCTTGTTTTTCTCTGTGAAACTCTGTGTTCCTCAACTCTGTGTTAGGTTTTCATTGAAAAGGTTTTCAAATTAAAAATGACACTATTACCTTTATTAAAACCACGTTATTGGCTGTTATGGCTTTTCATAGGTTTCTTATGGAGCCTAACCCGCCTACCCCACCGTTGGCGCTTAGCTGTGGGCCGACACATTGGGCATCTTGGCTATCGACTCGCCCACCGCCGCCGCAAAATTGCCGATATTAACCTAAAACTCTGTTTTCCTGAACTCAACGAGACAGAACGGAAAAAGCTATTATGGCAACATTTTGAATCATTAGGGATGGGATTGCTAGAAATGCTGAGCGCATGGTGGCTACCCGATAACAGATTAAAACCATTAGGGCATATCGAAGGCCTTGAACATTTGCACACAGCCCTAGCCGCAGGAAAAGGGGTGATTTTGCTCAGCGCCCATTTTACCTTATTAGAAATCGGCATCCGCTTTTTAACGATGTACACCACGATTCATGGCGCGTATCGCCAACACGAGAACCCATTAATAGAACATTTTATGAAAAAAAGCCGCGAAAGCCATGCAGAAAAGGCCATTCCTCGTGATGCCGTCCGAGAAATGCTACGCAGTCTCAAACAAAACAAGGCTTTATGGCTGGCAACCGATCAAAATTTTGAACAGGGTGTATTTACCCCCTTTTTTGGCATTGCCGCAGCCACCAACACCGCGGCCTCGCGCCTTGCCCACATCAGTAGTGCAAAAGTTGTACCCTTTTTTATGCAACGCATAGCCGATCAAGGATACAAAATCATATTACAACCCGCACTAGAAAATTTTCCCAGTGGCGACAAGGAGCAAGATGCTTTACGCATGAATCAATTGATTGAGGAACAAGTCAGAAAAGCACCGGAACAATACTTATGGGTACATCGACGATTTAAAACGAGGCCCGTTAATGAGCAATTACCCCTGATCAAATATCAATGATGTCAATCAAAAAAATTACACCTTTTCAACATTCCAGGTTCAAGTTTTTGCGCGCAAAAACTTGAACCTGGTAATAGAGTTCACAGAGAAACACAGAGTTTCACAGAGAGATTAAACCTCTGTGGTACTCTGTGTCACTCTGTATCTCTGTGTTGAAAAAATAATACCGTTTATCGCTCATTATTAACCACTCATTATCGATAAAACTTTGATAAGGAGCAGACAAGACTATGGCACAATCACCTTTCCCCGGTATGGATCCCTATTTAGAATCGCCCCGTTTGTGGCCCGATGTTCATCACCGATTGATAACCGTCTTTGCTGAACAACTATCTGCCTTATTGGTACCTAAATATTTTGCACAATTGGAAAGCTATGTCATCATTGATCAAATTTCAGACGATCCAATCATTGCGGTGCCAGATGTCACAGTTGATGGGTTTGATGATGAATTTGATGAACTTTTGGATAAGAGCGATACAGCCGTTGCTATCGCACCGGCGCCGTTGCGTTTAAAAGTGCCAATGCCAGTACCCACCCGTCTCATCAATATTCACATTAAACAAAACACTGAAAACGAAAACTTGGTTACTGTCATTGAATTACTTTCACCCGTTAACAAGCGAGCCGGTTTTGGGCGGGAAAAATATTTAAGCGCAATGCTTTTTTTGAATCGAGTGTACACCTTATTGAAGTTGATCTCTTGCGTTCGTTATCCCTGATGCCTTTTGTCGGAGAAACTTTACCAGAAACCGATTATTTGGCGATGGTGAGCCGATCTTATGAACGCCCCTTTTGTGATGTTTGGCCTATTGGACTGCGTGAACCCTTACCCGTATTGTCAGTACCCTTATTGCGGCCCGATCCCGATGTGCCACTGGACTTAGGAGCGGCCCTAGGCACCGTTTATGAACGGGCCCATTATGAGCGACGCATCAATTACAAGGTACCCCCGGTACCGCGACTGAAACAGGCCGATGCGGATTGGGCAGCATCTGTGCTTGGGGCATGAACTACCCCTTAGTACTTTGCCTCATGGAATATCACTCCTTGGTTGTGAGGTATTTTTATTTTAACAGGCCTCTTTTGCCTTCTTTTGCGTCTTTTGCGTCTTTTGCGTCTTTTGCGTTTATTATTACTTATGGCACCGTTTATCACTCATTATCAACCACTTATACTTGATGACGCATTGATAACCTACCCTTTAGTACAACGGATCAGGGGATTGAACGGATTGGTTGTGAAGTATTTTGATGGGTAGAGACGCGATGCCTCGCGTCTCCACGATGCCTCGCGTCTCCACATCGCATCTCTACTGATACCCAGTAAATGGAAACAGTCCCCCCCCTCATCAATCCGTTCAATCCCCTGATCCGTTGTACTAACTACATTGATCAAATACCGTTTATCACTCATTATCAACCATTTATCCTCGATGAAGCCTTGATAATAAATAGAAAGTCTAAACTGATAAAGTGATTCAGCCATTGGCGGGCCTTATAGTTTGGAAACGGTAATGTGATGTGATCATTGATCATTAAGAAAAACTATCTTTTCTTTGTAACCTGTAGTAGAATCGCTCTCCACTTTTTACCCCTTAGTACAACGGTTTTGGTGATTGAACGGATTGCTGTAGAGACGCGATGCGTAGCAAATCCAGTTCGCGTCTCCACATCGCTTCGCTATGCTTCGTAAATCCGTTGTACTAAGATTTATACTAACGATTAAGAGGTATTTATAACATGTCAAATACGACTACCAAAAAAGCCATCAAAAAAGCACTGATTGGCGCAACAGTTTTAGCTTCAGCACCAGCCTTTGCCAAAACTGGTGGTGGTTCAACAGAAGGAAAAAGCCAACTGGGTGTCAATCACCTGTCTTTGGATGTCACCCCAGGCCGCGGTGTCACCGCTTGTGCCAGTGATGCTCAAGTCGCTACAAAGACTGGTAGTAACCTCACCCCTAATAATTTGCTCCTAGCTGTCAATCCTTTTCAAACGAGCTACATCGAAATCGGGTTTCATGTGCGTGATATCCTTGCGTCAAAACAGGATAACATCTTGTTCTTGATCTACAGCCCCACAAAATCCCCGTCTCCACAAATTCCCACACCCCAGTCAGAGAATAAGTTACAACTTGACATATCGGCTATGGAAATTCTGGCGATCTATGATCTCCCGAAACAAGTGATGCTCGCGCAACCTGCCACACGTTTAGGTGCGGCTAACCCAGCACCACATGCAGAAGTCAGCTTCTATGTTAACTTAGACACTTCCGTCTTGCCGACATTCATGAGGGACAAAGAAAAAGCGTATCTCCAAGCCGCTTTGGTCAAAAAATCAGATTTTGAGGCTGGGGTATACGATATGGCGATTTTGTCTGAACTGGATACCATTGGGTTTGCGGAGATGGACTGTCCAACTGCTGATCCGGATACCGGTGCGCCCACAGAATATGCAAAGGTTGAGGTTCTTGATGAGCCTGAAGTTGTGAATGGTGAAGAGAAGCCAGCTGGCACCATGGTGGTATCTGATAAAACGGGCAATGTCACCAAGACGACGATGACGGGCAGTATGTCCATGGGTGCTACCGTTATTACCAAGTAAGCTCTTTGGCTGTTGTCGTATATCACACCCTTACCTTAATCCACTGATTCATTCACGGAAACAAGACTTTTTTGTTTTAGAGGGTAAGGGCGCATAACAACGAACTATTTACTAGAAGGGGGTCGGTTATACGATCCCCTTTTTTTTTGCATATTATTATTGATTGAGTACAGCGGATGACGTGGATCGAGTACAGCGGATTTTGTTGCTAAACGGATAAGGCATAACGCTCCTTAATTGTTATTCCTTGTACTCGTATTTACTTTCAATCAAAGAGAAACACGTTGGGTAAGCCACGCTCCAATCCGTTTAATCCCCTGATCCGTTGTACTCAATCCCTACAACCATAAATTATGATACTCACTAATCACGGTAAATCATTACAACTGCGTCAAACGAAACCCGAAGACGCACCTATTTTATTACGCGCTTACCAAGACGATTCCTTCATTCGTCTATATCGTTCAAATAATGCCGAATTAACCGAAGAAGAACTCGCCAAAATGTTGGCAGAACGTTTAGAACATCAGCCAACCGAACTCGGTTATATAGAATTGATGATAGAGCATAAACAACACGGGCCTATCGGCGTCGCCGTACTCGGCGACTACACCCCACTCCATCAACGCGCCGAATATCTCATCGGATTATTTGAAGCACAACGCCGCTCAATTGGATATGGCACCGAAGCCACCCTCCTAGTCTTAGATTTAGCCTTCAACCACTACAAACTGCACAAAATCTATACCTATGTTTATGGATACAATGAAGATTCAGAAACCAGCACCCTCAAATTTGGATTTAAACAAGAAGGCATATTAGAAGATCATCACTACCTGATGAAAGAAAAGCGGTTTGTCAACTTATACATCAACGGCATGACAGAAGAACGTTTTCGCAACACCGAACAAATTCGCCGCTACTCCCAACGCCTATTAGGCAGAGATGTCACCCAAGTGCCTCAAGTGATCAAACTAACAGAAGAGAATGAATTACCACTAGAAGCCGGGAAAAAATTTCTGGAAGGGTGGTTAGCCAGTGCTAATCAATCAGATGGTTAGAGAAGATAGAACGCTGATTAAACTGATGATGGCCTGATTTACACTGATTAAAAAAAAACAGCCTTCGAGGTAATCAGCGTGAATCATGACAATCAGTGTCATCAGCGTTCTATCCTATCAAATAAATCAGCGTGAATCATGACAATCAGCGTCATCAGCGTTCTATCATAAACAAAATCGGGATGACATTGATAACTGATAACTGATAACTGATAACTGATAACTGAAAATGATTCTTTCCAACCACGGCCGCTCATTACACCTGCGCCAAACGACTCCAGATGACGCACCACTGTTGCTACGCGCATACGAAGACGATGCCTTTATCAGTCTTTACCGCTCCAACCATGCCAAGCAAAGCGAAGAACAACTGCGTCAAACCCTGGCCAAACGAAAACAACATGCGCCAACACAACTCGGCTACCTCGAATTGATGCTAGAACATCAACAACATGGGCCCATCGGCATCGCCGCACTCGGCGACTACTCGCCCCTTCATCAACGGGCCGAATACCTCATCGGCCTCTTTGACGAACAACACCGTTATGCCGGTTACGGCATCGAAGCCACCCTGCTCATACTTGATCTCGCTTTTAACAGCTACCATCTCAACAAGGTTTACTCCTATGTTTATGAATACAACGACTTCTCCCACAAAAACATGCTCCATCTCGGCTTCAAACATGAAGGCACCTTAGCACAACACCATTATTCAGTTCGTTTGGAGCAATTTATCACCCTCTACCTCAATGGCATGACAATCAAGCAATTTCGAGAAAATGAAAAAATCCAGAGACTCTCCTTACGTTTAGTCGGGCGCGATATCACCCAACCCCCTCAAGTCTTTGAAATATCAGCAGAAAACAAACTACCGGCAGAAGCCAATCAACAATTTCTTGAACGACTCAAGGCAAAAGCCAATCTCAATGCGACTTGATAGAACGCTGATTAAACTGATTGTCATGATTAGCACTGATTTAAAAAAATCAGCGTTTCACGCTAAAGTTTCGCGGAGCGAAACTTTAGCGTGAAAATCATGATAATCAGTGTCATCTGCGTTCTATCTATCACTTTCATCACCTTATGCTACAATACCACAATAATTATTAAGGAATCATCAGATCACTTATGAAAAAAACGCTACTTTATTTAGGCCTACCCATATTACTAGCCAGTGCCCTAATCGGAGGCTGGCTCTTCTTCTACGGGGGCCATTTATGGCAAGAACCCACTAGCACCCTGAAACCCGATAACATCAAAGAGATCACAGAACAAAGAATCTTAGCCAGAAAAATGTTCCGTTCGATACTCACACAAGTACCCAACGGCATGATAAACGCCGTGCTTCACCGTCAATATGGCATATTATATTTAACGCTCAACCATTCTGACAAAAACCTGCATGAACTCTGTGAGACACAAGAAACCTGTGTTGGCGGCTTTTATGCCAGCGTCATGAACCAGAAAGGCAAAGGCGAGATTTTGCATCGAATCTACAAAGGCAAAGAAATACAAATCGCCTGTTCTTGGCTAGAATCCTACCCCACCGAATTTGGCAGCATGAACCCAGAACAGCAACAAGAAGTCATAGGCCGAGCTTGGCATTGGGTGAAGGTTTGTTTTGAAGATTGAATTGGGATATTAGCCACGGAATGACACTTCAATGCACGGAATATTGAAGTGTTTTTCCGTGTTTTTCCGTGGCAAAATCTTCAATCACCGTCTTTTAGTGGCAAAATGAGTTCGACTCGAATGCCTGTTTGATCATCACGGTTTTCAAAGTGACAAGTGCCTCCGCTACCCCATATCAGTTTAGCCACCATGCTTAATCCCAAGCCCATGCCTTGCATCTCACCTGATACAAATTTTTCGTTTTGAAAATAAGGTGCCCACACTTTTTTCAGTGCTTCTGTGGGTAAATGTTGACCATTATCACTGACAGATAAGCTTATCTTTTGGGCATCAACGGGTTTGATTGAGATTTCTACCTGTGGAGCGTGATCGGGATGAAATTTTTTAGCATTGCTTAATAATTCGCGTAGCACTAATTCCACGCCTTCTTGAGAAAAAGCTAAGGTTTTCTCCTGAATCGCTTCATCTATAAACAGCGTTACCGTTTTTATCTCTAGCTCATTTTGAACGGTGGTTAACAAGCTTGGAAATGCGCTTAAACTGAAGCGGGTATTGAGCTTGAGTAAGGAAGTGGTATCGACATATTGCAACACCTCTATCAATTGTTTTTGCAAGCGATCTGTGGATGTTTGCACGATTTGCAGCAGAGACTGTGCCTCTTCAGGTGACAATACCATGTCTTTCTGAGTCAACACGGGTAAGACTGTCAGGGCATTGAGGGGGGTGCGTAATTTGTGCGAAACCATGACATGAAAACTCCACATTTGCCGTTGCAATAGTATTTTTTCAGTCACATCGCGCAAATGTACTAATTGTTCTCTCACTTGATCAGAGGTAAATTCTAGAACATTCACCTGCAACCACAAGGGCGGATCTTCGTTGGTTTCTGGACGTACTAAGTAACGTGGTAAGTGAGTGATATTGCCTGAAGGCCAGTTTTCCCAAGCGATGGCCGGTTCACGTTGATAGTGTTTGTTTACTTGTTGCAAAAATCCTTCTGCGATCTCACTGTCGTCTTTGGAAATGTCTAAATAAGAACGAGCAGCAGAATTAATGTAACGTATCACATTCCCGTCATTGAGCAATAAAAATCCATCATCAAGTTGTTCAATGGCCCATTCAAAACGTGAACGTTCTGTTAATAAACGGCGGTAACGATTCAGACGGAGAATGGCACGAATACGGGTTCGCAATTCTACCCGATTAACGGGTTTGGTGAGAAAATCATCGGCGCCGGCTTCTATGCCGCGTAAACGCGAATCGCGATCATCCAGTGCCGTGAGCATTATAATAGGGACTTCAGCCAATTTTGGATTAGCACGCAAACGTTCACACGTTTCAAATCCATCCATAACGGGCATCATGACATCTAATAAGATTAGATCAGGCATTAATTCGTCTGAGATTTGTAATGCTTGCAGCCCATTTTTAGCAAAAGCAATTTGATAACCTTCAGGTGCGAGTAGGGTTTGAAGCGTATCGCGAACGAATGGATCATCATCAACAATTAATAAACAATTCTGATTATTCATATATATTCAATGGTCAATTATCAATTATCTGATTTGGAGTTCAAACTTTAGTTTGATATTGTTTGCATTCGTAGAGACGCGATGCTTCGCGTCTCTTATTGCCAGAAACGCGAGGCATCGAGATGCGAGGCTTCGCGAAATCTACAAAAACTATGTGGTTATTATATTGACCAGTAGAGACGCGATGCTTCGCGTCTCTTATTGCCAGAAACGCGAGGCATCGAGACGCGAGGCATCGAGACGCGAGGCATCGCGTCTCTACAAAAACAGAGACGCGAGGCATCGCGTCTCTACAAAAACAGAGACGCAAGGCATCGTGTCGAAACAAAAACAGAGACGCAAGGCATCGTGTCGAAACAAAAACAGAGACGCAAGGCATCGTGTCGAAACAAAAACAGAGACGCGAGGCATCGCGTCTCTACAAAAACAGAGACGCAAGGCATCGTGTCGAAACAAAAACAGAGACGCAAGGCATCGTGTCGAAACAAAAACAGAGACGCGAGGCATCGTGTCGAAACAAAAACAGAGACGCGAGGCATCGCGTCTCTACAAAAACAGAGACGCAAGACATCGCGTCTCTACAAAAACAGAGACGCAAGGCATCGTGTCGAAACAAAAACAGAGACGCAAGGCATCGTGTCTCTACAAAAACACAGACGCGAGGCATCGCGTCTCTACTTTAGTTTGAAATTTAGGAAAAAACAATGATTCGTAGTATGACGGCCTTTGCTAGGATTGAGACACAAGAAACTTGGGGACAGCTTTGTTGGGAATTACGATCTGTCAATCATCGTTATTTGGATATTTCTATTCGTTTACCAGAAGAATTTCGCCACTTGGAAGTGGCAATACGTGAGCGGGTTCAATTGCGCCTCAAGCGGGGTAAGGTAGATTGTACGTTGTATTTTCAAAGCAATCGAAATGATAATAGCCAATGGCATATCAATCAGGATTTAGTACAACAGTTGTCGGAAGCGATTACCAAAATCAACACCCTAATGGGTAGTACCACGCCACCTAATGTTATAGATATTTTACGCTGGCAAGGTGTTTTGGAAACAACAAAGCTGGATATGGCGGAAATTGGGGAAACGGTGCAAGAACATTTTGAGACGGCTTTAGCACAATTGCTGGCGCACAGGGAGCGTGAGGGAACGCAATTAGGCATTTTGATTGAGCAACGCTGCGATGCCATTGCGATCCTTGTTGAGCAAATTCGCCATGATTTACCGATGATTTTGCAGACACAACGGGAACGATTGCAATCCCGATTAGCCGAATTGCTTGAACTCAATAGCGAGCGGCTAGAGCAAGAAATGGTGATATTAGCGCAAAAAATGGATGTCGCTGAAGAGTTAGATCGTTTGGAAACCCATTTGGTGGAAATCCGACAAACAATGAAGCAAAATCAAGCGGTTGGTAGACGCTTAGATTTTCTCGTGCAGGAATTACACCGCGAAGCAAATACCTTAGGTTCAAAATCCAATCATATTAGCACAACCAGCCGCGCTGTTGAATTAAAAGTGCTTATCGATCAAATGCGTGAACAGACGCAAAATATTGAATAAGGAGGCGTTGTGAGTCAAGGTACATTGTTTATCATTTCAGCGCCATCGGGTGCGGGTAAAACCACTTTGGTTAAAGCTTTAGTAGACAATACTGATGATATTAAAGTGTCGGTGTCGCACACAACACGTCAACCTCGTCTAGGTGAACAAAATGGGGTGAATTATCATTTTGTGAGTGAAGATGAATTTATGCTCATGTTGGAACACAATGTGTTTTTAGAACATGCCCAAGTCTATGAACATTATTATGGCACATCACAAAAATGGTTGCAGGAACAATTAGATGCGGGTATTGATGTCATTTTGGAAATAGATTGGCAAGGGGCCCAACAAATTGTCAGACTCAAACCTGATAGCGTAAGCCTTTTTATTTTGCCCCCCTCTCGCGCAGTTTTAGAACAACGTTTGCGTCAGCGGGGTAAAGATAGCGACGAGGTGATTGCAAAACGACTGCGCGGTGCCGTTGACGAAATGAGTCACTATGCTGAATTTGATTATTTGGTTATCAATGATGATTTTGATAAGGCTTTAAGCGATTTACAAACCATTGTTTATAGTCAGCGTTTGACGCAAGTTATTCAAGCACAGAAAATTGAACAGATGTTGAGCGATTTATTGAATTAAAGAATCAAATCAATAAGGGTGCTATGTTAGTGATGTGATAGAACGCAGATTGTCATGATTATACTCGGCGCGGGAATAAACTTAACTTTTATTTTTTGGCAACCCCAGGTTGCCACCTGGGGCTATGATCTCGCTACGCTCGTTACTGCGTTTCATATTCAACCCCTTCGGGGTTGTGCGTTTTAAGATTTTTATCGATTTGCCTTTATACGTCATCCTTGTGCGAAACTATACTGCACGCGGGCACAATTTAAACTTTTAGCTTTTAGTTCCCACAAGCATGACGTACAAAAATCGATCATAAAAACCTTAAAACACACAACCCCGAAGGGGTTGAATGTGAAACGCAGTAACGAGCGTAGCGAGATCATAGCCCCAGGTGGCAACCTGGGGTTGCCAAAAAATGATAAAAGTTAAATTTATTCCCGCGCCGAGTATAGACTGATTAACGCTGATTTAAAATCAGCGTTTTTTAATCAGCGTTTCACGCTAAAGTTTCGCGGAGCGAAACTTTAGCGTGAAAATCATGATAATCAGTATCATCAGCGTTCTATCACAGATCATTAAAAATATTTTGATCAGTGTTTCTTGATAACTGATAACTGATAACGGATAACGGATAACTGATTTATGCTTAAAAATGAAATTATAAAACGCCGTACTTTTGCCATTATTTCTCACCCCGATGCGGGTAAAACGACGGTGACTGAAAAACTGTTATTGTTTGGGGGAGCGATTCAATTAGCGGGTACGGTTAAAGGGCGGAAAGCGGCGCGTCATGCCACTTCGGATTGGATGGAATTGGAAAAACAACGGGGCATTTCAGTCACGTCTTCAATCATGCAATTTCCTTATCAAGATATCATTATCAATTTACTGGATACGCCGGGGCATGAAGATTTTTCCGAAGACACTTATCGCACACTAACCGCTGTTGATTCAGCCTTAATGGTGATAGATTCGGCTAAAGGTGTTGAAAATCGCACGATTAAACTGATGGATGTGTGCCGTTTACGCGATACACCCATTTTGACATTTATCAACAAACTGGATCGAGATGCCCGAGAACCCATTGATTTATTGGATGAAATTGAAGACGTTCTAAAAATCCGCTGTGCGCCTATCACATGGCCGATAGGTATGGGTAGACATTTTAAAGGGGTTTACCACTTCTTAGAAAACAGTCTCACGTTATTTGAGCCCGGCAAAAATGCCATAGCCAGTGAAGGCAATAAATATACGGATTTTGATGATCCAAAGCTTATAGAAAAAGTGGGACAAAACGTCATTGATGAGCTACAAGAAGAAATAGAATTAGTGGAAGGGGCCAGTCATCCCTTTGATTTGGAAGCGTTTTTAGCGGGAGAATTAACGCCCGTTTTTTTTGGATCTGCCTTAAATAATTTTGGCATCAAAGCCTTATTAGACGCATTTATCCAATACGCCCCGCAACCGCAATCGCGCCCAACATTGAGTCGTCAAGTTGCGCCTGATGAAGACAAATTTTCAGGCTTTGTTTTTAAAATCCAAGCGAATATGGATCCCGCCCATCGGGATCGCATAGCGTTTTTACGCATCTGCTCAGGGCAATATAGCAAAGGTATGAAAATGCGGCATCTGCGTATCAATCGAGAGGTACAAATCAGTAACGCCTTAACTTTTATGGCAGGAGAGCGTGAACATACCGAAAACGCTTGGCCTGGGGATATTATCGGGCTACATAATCATGGCACGATTCAAATAGGCGATACCTTTACGCAAGGAGAAGCCTTAAAGTTCACCGGTATTCCGTATTTCGCACCAGAAATATTCCGCCGCGCCCGTTTACGTGATCCTCTGCGAATGAAAGCCCTATTAAAAGGTTTACAAGAATTGAGTGAAGAAGGCGCAACGCAGTTATTTCGCCCCTTAAGCAATAATGATTTAATTTTAGGGGCAGTAGGTATATTGCAATTCGAAGTCGTCATTTGGCGTTTAAAAAATGAATATGGCGTAGAATGCAGTTTTGAAGCCGTGCAAGTTGCCACGGCCCGTTGGATCAATTGTGAAGATGACAAAAAGCGAGAAGAATTTAAGCGCAAAGCGTTTAATAACCTAGCCTTAGATGGCGCAAACAATTTGACTTATATTGCGCCAACCAAAATCAATTTATCCTTAACAGAAGAACGTTGGCCGGATATTCAGTTTCTAGCAACACGGGAACATTAGGTTAATTAAGGGCAGACACGCAGGTATGCCCCTACAATACCCCACGTATTATGTGATTGTAGGGGCTGCCCTTGCGTGTTCGCCCTGGCGTTGAATGTAATTGAAGTCTTTCACACTTGTCAAAAATGCTATACTTTACGCAAAGAAAAATGCTCCTGATATCAATCTGGAGTTTCATTTTAGGGTGAATCGAAGTTATTGCCCTTTTGATGAAAATCCTTTCTGGGCAATGCCTTGTCATTGCCCCTTTGAAAATCACAAATCTGCCCATTTGCTAATCAACATGATTGAAATTCAATACACTTTAAATTCGTGGCATCGCGCATTCGCGGAAATGTTAAGGCAATTATTTATTCCACTGAATATTACGGTTTTTCCAGAACTGCAAGTAACGGGTAATTCACCAGAAGTGGACATCATGTATTTTCAGCGCGAACAAGCGATTTGGACACCTGAACAATTTCAAAAATTGCCGGATGGTATCAGACAGTGTAAAGCCACTTATATTCGGATAGAATTTAAGTTTACAGAAACAGCCAACAAAGCCGCTTTTACCCAAGCCTTGGTTTATGATTACCTTTATAAACGCCACCAAGACTTGACTGATAAAGACGTGCAGACATTTGTCGTCAGTGCTAAAAAGCCGCGTCAACAAACGCGAGAAAAATTGGGTTATGAAAACGAAGTATATCAAGGTGTGTATAACAGTCATAACGAGTTTGTGAAAAACATATCCTTAATCTCGTTAAATGAATTGCCTTGCGAACGCCATAATGCTTATTTTAAGCTGTTTTCCTCTCACAAAGTTGAAAGGGAAAAAGCCTTTAAGCTTTTGGAAAGCGAAGGTTTACCGTTAATGCCAGAACCCTTGGAATCGCTATTATCAGGGTTACGATTATTAAAAGGAGAAGAAGAGATGAAAGAACTCACACCAGAACAAGTTCTCGAAATGGGGCGCATGTGGGGCAAACGTTATTTGTCCATGTTATCACCGGAAGAACGGTTGGCCGATATACCCCTAGAAGAACGGTTGGCCGGTATACCCCTGGAAAAACGGTTGGCCGGTATACCCACAGAAAAACGGTTGGCCGGTATACCTTTGAAAAAACGGTTGGCCGGTATACCCACGACAAAACGGTTGGCTGGTATACCCCCCTGAAGAAATTAAGGCCTACCTTAAAAGTCTCAAATAAGCAATAGGATTAGGGCCTTGCGTGAAAATCATATACCCATTCAGACTAATTGAATTGTCACTTTTGGGTATTTTCCAGCAAGGTTTTTACGTTTCAAGCGACACGGGAACATTAGATTAAATTGATCAGCGAAAATCAGCATCATCAGCGTTCTATAATTTTTATCTCACGCAAAGCCGCCAAGACGCTAAGTTTCAAGAATATTATGGAACATTAAAACTTAATAACGGGATAAACCGTCGTACTTCAGGAATAGTCTTATAAACCTTAAAATAAATTTGCTTTGAAAATCGGGCTTTCAAGATTTATTGATATGACAATTTTTTTAATGCGTATTTTCGTCCTACTGATCTAGATATTGTTATAACCTAAAATGTCGTCTTCAGGGCGTGCGTCTTGAATAGGCAGAGCGGTACATCGTTCTGCAATTTCCATAATGGCTTGGAAAGTGTCAAGCGGATTTTCTGTTTCTTCGATCTCTTATGAAATCAACCATTGACGGCTTTCTAAGGTGATTAAAGCTTTTAATCCAGCGTTCAATAAAGCCTTTTTGTCCAATATACCTGTCAATTGTGATGCGCTTAAAAAGAGATTATCATCAATTGTCAAACTGATTTTCATCCCTATTCATCCTAATCTAAATAATTAATTTCCGAGGTTTGCCCTTTTTAAAATTTAAACAGGGGCTAAGTACTGAAGCATAAATTTTCGTGTATTTTGAAATGGGGCAACCACAAGGGATTGCCCCTACGCAATGCCATGTAGGGGCAATCCCTTGCTCATGCCCTTTGCGCTAAAATATCTGTTTATTTGTGCTTCAGTACTTATTGCAACACTACCCCTTAATTAATAAGCGGTATGTCTTGATAAAACCTGATTGCGATAATAGAAATTGAATAAAAGTCATATTGTTGTCCAAGTTTTGGTAGCCAATAACGACCATGAGCGAGCCAATGTCTATACTTTAAAGCACCCATAATGTCTGAAAAAATACTTTTGTATTCAGGATGATATTTTTTCCAAGATGATAAAATATCTTCTTCTAAAGAGGCTTTGTTGAGCTTATTTTTATGAATTTCTCTGAAAACTCTTGATAAATCATCTTTTTCCCGTCGATAGACTCTATTCAAGTAATCAATCCGTAGGCTGGCTTCTATCGCACTTAGCAGACTCAATGAGACATTTTTATCCAATTCCTTAAGGCGCTCATTAAGCTCTTTTTCTAATTCTTCACGGCTTAAACCAATAAACCGTGGCGGTATTGAGTTGCCCATGTTAGCAACCTTATAATATTTTCGTAATGCCTCACTCATGACTTTGTAATAATCGCTTATTTCTTCAAGTGTCTGCGAGGCTGAAGAGAAAGAGACTTTATCAGACATTTAACACTTCCAAGAGAGCATCAGAAAAACTTTCCTCGTTTAGCTCAATAAATTGTATTGAGGGGGGTGAAGTACTGATCTTCCATTTCCATTCAAGCGAGTTCGCCAATTTTTCATTTGCTTCCTGCATTGAGGGGCCTTTTGAGTCTTTTTCGACTAGAACGAATTTGACTTCCCCAGCACTGGAACTCATATCAATACGGCCTTTCGAGCCTATCAACACAGTGCCAATGGGTGTCAAAGACACTTCTTTGTTAGCCAGTTTCAGAATAAGCTTTTCCGTGCAATAACTGCCAATATTATCTTCATTTAGCGTGATATTTCGACGAGTGACTTGGATTTTTCCTTGCTCAATATAGTGAACAAGCCATTTGAGAACCCTATCATAGAAGAGTTCTATGTAGCGAAGCCACTCATTTCGTTGAGATAACCAGTCAACATTGGCTTGGGTATTTTCCATATCTTGGTTCAGAAAATTTTCTAAATCCTTTTTGCTCATAATTTATTCAGTCCTCATATTTATCACAGCACTGGAAGTCATTGAATTGGATTGATTTAAATCAATAAATAACATAATGGCAAGCACAAGTGATTGCCCCTACAAGAAACGATTGTCTGTCTTATTTTTACCCACAAGTTAAACGCGGTAACAAACTAAACTTGAGTTTAATGAGAATGGTGGGCAACAAACACACGTAGGGAGCCCTACATAAGTTTAATTTATGCCCATGTGCAGTATACGTTGAACTTCGTTTCATGCTGGTTTGTCAAATTAGCATCGGATGTCGAAGACATTTTCAAAGCTGCCAACCCCAAAGGTGTTGAATGTTGAATAAGTACTGAAGCACAAATAAACAGGTATTTATACCGCAAAGGGCAACCACAAGGGATTGCCCCTACGGGCGGCTTGTAGGGGCAATCCCTTGTGGTTGCCCCCTTTC
>QNEL01000033.1 GCA_003645185.1 Candidatus Parabeggiatoa sp. nov. 3 | reverse complement strand
TAAAAGAAACAACCAAGAAGAGGGGCAACCACAAGGGATTGCCCCTACGGGCGGTTCGTAGGGGCAATCCCTTGTGGTTGCCCCTTGCGGTAAAATACCTGTTTATTTGTGCTTCAGTACTTACAGTTATATCAAGAAAATCGAACAGCAAAATAAATTTGGTTTGAAAAGAGGGCAGCAAAATAACAGGCATTCCAAGAGGGCCGCAAAATAACAGGCATTCCAATCGGGGCATTGCAGATTGAAAATGAATGACTTTTAGAAATGCGCCCATTGCCCTTTCCAAGAGTGGATATCAAAGCATTGATAACTGATAACTGATAAATAACTGATAACTGAAAAAAAGTTTAATAAACCACTTTGACTTGATTTTCGCCGACGCATTCTTTTAATTGATCAAGCAACTTGTCACTCAAATTCACTTGCCAATTTTTACCCAGTTTTAATTCAACTTTAACTTTGGCTACGCTGCTGTGATAATAAATTAAAACAACATAGGGCCCTTGGCGATGGGTACTGAGTATGGCTTTTAATTTGGGGGCGAAATCTTCAGAAGCGGCTTGTGCTGCTAAAACCTTTATCGCCAGCCGTTTAGCCTTCTTTTCGCGAACGCTATCAAGCGTATCAATCTCAGTGGCTGTCATGGCATAACCACCACTATACTTATCAGTACGCACTTCACCTTCTGCAATTAATAAAGTGTCTTTGACTAAAATATCTTGTACATCTGGATATAACTCGGAATAAACTTTGACTTCCAATCTCCCCGTATTGTCGTCTAAGGTTATAAAAGCCATGCGTCCACGTTTATTCGTTGTAGTACGCACTTCTGTCACTAAACCAGCAACCAGTACTTGTTTAGTCTCTCCGATGTCGCGCAATCTTCTCATCTTTAATCTGGCGAGTTCTGATAAATAAGCGTTTATCGGATGCCCACTTAAATAGAAACCTAAACTTTCTTTTTCCGCATTTAAACGTTCCTTTTCAGGCCAGTTAGGCACATCCGTGACAAATGGTGGAGCCTCTTTTTGAGTTGATTGTTGTTGATTCTTGACTAAAGCAAAGATGTCGTTTTGCCCAGCCGCGCTATCGTTTGAATGTCGCTCAGCTTGCTTAATAGCATTCTCTAAGGAGGCCATCAAAATAGCGCGATTCTGCCCTGATTGATTTGGTTCTGGATTCGGCCCTAATTCATCTAATGCGCCGGATTTGATCAAAGGTTCTAACAAACGGCGACTGACTTTACGTAAGTCAATGCGACTACAAAAATCAAACAAGTCTTTGAAACGCCCTTTTTCTTGACGTTCTTTGATAATGCAGTCTAGCGCCGCTTCACCTGCCCCTTTAATTGCGCCTAAACCGTAATGAATAGATTGATTTTGATCATCTACTACCGTGAATTTGTAATCAGAAATATTGATGTTAGGGGGCAATATTTTCAGTCTCATCGCACGACATTCTTCAATCATTTGCATGATTTTATCCGTGTTATCCATATCAGCCGATAAGACAGCGGCCATGAATGCGGCCGGATAATGGGCTTTGAGCCAAGCGGTTTGATAGGAAATGAGGGCATAAGCGGCTGAATGACTTTTGTTAAAGCCATAAGCTGCGAACATTTCCATCAAATCGAAAATAGCCGTTGCTGTTTTTTCCTTTACCCCGCGTGTGACGGCCCCTTCTACGAATACTGATCTTTGTTTCGCCATTTCGGCGGGCACTTTTTTACCCATTGCCCGACGCAGTAAATCGGCACCCCCTAATGTATAACCGGCTAACACTTGAGCAATTTGCATCACTTGCTCTTGGTAGACAATCACACCATAAGTGGGTTTTAAAATATGGGCCAGATCGGGGTGGGGATATTCAAAAGCTTCGCCATTTTTACGCTTGATAAAATCGTCTACCATGCCTGATTGTAAAGGGCCTGGACGATATAAAGCGACTAATGCAATAATGTCGTCAAAACAGTCTGGTCGCAATTGCTTAATCAGTTTTTTCAGGCCAGATGATTCAAGTTGGAATACGGCAGTTGTTTGACCTCTTTTGAGTAAGTCATAAGTTTCCGGATCATTTAGGGGAATCTTTAAAATATCCACTGGGGAATCGGCAAACCGGTTAATGGTTTCTAAGGCCCATTTGATAATGGTGAGAGTACGCAAGCCTAAAAAGTCGAATTTGACGAGGCCGACAGCTTCTACATCGCCTTTGTCAAATTGCGTCATTAAATCGGTGCTGTCTGCTTCACAGTAAAGCGGCGTAAAATCGGTCAAGAGGGTAGGTGCAATGACGACACCACCGGCGTGTTTACCTGGATTGCGTGTGAGGCCTTCTAGCTGTCGCGCCATATCAATTAAGGCTTGTACTTCTTCTTCTTGCTCATAGCGGGTGCGTAAGTCCGCTTCTTTTTCTAACGCTTTTTCAAGCGTGATGCCGACTTCAAAGGGAATCAGTTTCGCAATTTTGTCAACAAAACCATGTGGATGTGCTAAAACACGGCCGACATCGCGCACCACGGCTTTAGCGGCCATGGTGCCATAAGTAATGATTTGCGAAACGCGCTGTCGTCCATAACGTTTCGCAACATAATTGATGACTTCATCACGGCCTTCCATGCAGAAGTCGATATCAAAGTCAGGCATGGAAACGCGCTCTGGATTTAAGAAGCGTTCAAAGAGGAGTTCATAACGCATGGGTTCTAAATCGGTGATCCCTAAGACATAAGCGACTAATGAACCTGCCCCTGAACCGCGCCCTGGGCCAACGGGAATATTATTCTCTTTAGCCCATTGAATAAAATCGGCCACGATTAAAAAGTAACCGGGAAAGCCCATTTGTATAATGACATCTAATTCAAGTGCTAAACGTTCATCGAACGGGCGACGTTGTTGAGCATAGTCTTGACTGTTTTTATCAAGAAGGGTGCCTAAACGTTGTTCTAATCCAATACGCGCTTGCTGACGAAAATATTCTTCAACTGTTTGCTCCTTGGGTATATCTGGAAAATCGGGCAAAACATTTTTGCCCAAAGTTAATTGTAAACTACAGCGTTGAGCAATCAGCCAAGTATTTTCTATCGCTTCTGGGATATCGGCAAACAATTCGGACATTTCTTGGGGAGTCCGCAAATATTGTTGAGGGCTATAGTGATGAGGGCGGTTTTGATCGGCGAGTATTTTACCCTCGTGAATACAGACGCGCATTTCATGGGCTTCAAAATCATCCGCTTTCAGGAAACAAACGGCATTGGTTGCCACAACAGGCATATCCGTTTCTAAAGCGAGTTCAACTGCTGCATGAATATAGTCTTCTTCATCAGGCCGACCGGTACGTTGTAATTCCAGATAAAAACGGTTTGGAAACAAGGCCTTATAGTCATCTAAGCGTTGTCGCGCTAAGTGAGCATGGCCTGCTAACAAGGCTTGCCCGATTTCGCCTTCGCGTCCGCCAGATAAGGCAATTAAGCCCGCTGTCGCTTCTTTAAACCAAGCTCGGCGTAAATAAGGTACGCCATTGATTTGGCCTTCAGTATAACTGCGAGAAACCAGACGGGTGAGATTGCGATAACCGGTGTCATTCTGACATAACAAAACGAGACGACTAGGGGGTTCGGTATCCTGATGAAGCAGCACATCAACACCAATAATGGGTTGAATCCCAGCCGATAGTGCGGCACGATAGAATTTAACCAGGGCAAACAAATTATTCTGGTCAGTGATAGCACAAGCGGGCATTTCTGCCTCCCGCACCGCTTTCACTAAAGGCTTGATACGGATCAGGCTATCTACCAGTGAGTATTCAGTATGTAAATGGAGATGAATAAACTGTGGCGTAGAAGGGTTCATGAGTCTAAGTGTTCTGGTGCTATAGTTTTTCAGTTATCAGTTCTTTGCTGCAAGTTTTTGCGCGCAAAAACTTTCGCGACGAAATCAGTTATCAATGCATTGATATCCACTATTGAAAAGGCCAACTTATGTATCTGACAAACTATAGAAGGGAAAATGGGTGAAAAGAGGAAAGGGGAAAGGAGGCCTTTGTGGCCAGCACGCGCCTTCTCTGAAAGGGGCTTGTTGAATGGAATTGATTCAAAATGACTTTAAGGGCAAGCCGATGAATTGCCTGATTGCCCCGCGGGGTTAACTGTAGGGGCAATCCTTTGCCCCTGAAATTGAACCCAAACAAATTAGCCCGACAGGACGGCCCAAAAATCAATCCGTGTTTTTCTTCTCAGGCGGTTCTTTCTGTGGTGGTTCTGGTTCTTTAGGTAAATTAACAACTTGTTCAGTGTTATATTCTGTCGTACTAGGCCAATCTCCCAATGGAAATGGTTTTTCATCACTGTTATAAGTGAGATAAAGCAATATCTGATTAATATAAATGGTAAGACTTTGCCCTACCGGGAGTAAGCGTTCATTAAGCTTACCCGACAATAATACGATACCAAACTGAAATATGATGACAACAAGTAGTAGATGAATGGCCACATAACAAACGATGGCGTAAATCACCATAAAAAAAGCACGCATCCAAGTGTTGCCTGCTGTTAGATTTTCTCTTATTTCGTCTCTGCCCATTTTGATTGTTCTCTTATTGATTGATAAGGCGTTGCAGACATTCAAGCGTTATATACTCATCGCTGAAAAGTTTTGTCAGAGGTCAAAAACCTGAAAACCTGACAGGTTTTGAAAACCTGTCAGGTTTGGCACGAAACTTTTCTGGGCAACTATAGGATTTGAATGAAAACCTGACAGGTTTTCAAAACCTGTCAGGTTTGGTCAACTTACTTGTCTTTTGAGGCTTCTACAAGTTCTTGGAGTTGCTTCTCAATCTTTTCCAAACGCTGTTCTACCCGTTGATGGAATCCAAGCGGCCTGTTTTTACCAAAACCACCTGGCCCAAAATCACTGGGGCCTTGACCCGGCATACCAAAATTACCAGGACCTTGGCCCGGCATACCAAAATTACCAGGACCTGGACCATAACCTGGCATCATACCACCACCGTTGTTGCCAAAAGGCCCGCTCGCGCTATTATGATGACCGTATGGGTAGGGCGGCATCTGGGGGCCATGCCCACCTGGCCCACCTGGCCCACCGAAACGGGGATGATGATTGAAACGGGGCTGATTGAAACGGGGCTGATTGAAATGTTGCCCACCGAAACGAGGAGCGGGCCTATTTGGCATCATAGCGCCCCTTTCTTTCCACATCTTTTCCCGCATTTGTTGTTGGCTCTGCCGCATTTCTGCCATCAACTCCTGCCGTTTTTGTGGATCACGGGTTTGACTGATCTTCTCAATCTGCGCCCGTATCTCTTGCATATGCGTTATCTGTTCTTGCAGGTGTGTCATCTGTTTGTCCATCATTTTCTGATGGTGGTCCATCATGTCAGCGTCAGACGATTGCATGACAGACGGTGCAGACGGTGTAGGCTGTGACTCTGGGGCTGGAGGTTCCTGCGCCAAAGCATAGCTACTGAGCGCGAATGATACGAGAGTCGGTAAAACATATTTATTCATCACAATTAATTTTCCTTAGTGTTGTCGTATTGATAAACCAAGCTAAAGCGCATTGAATGCTCTCATATAATAAGGGTAAGATTTGTTCGTATCAAGTGTTCAGTCAATTATCAGTTCCACGCAAAAGTTTTTGCGCGCAAAAACTTTATTTCACATTTCACATTTCACGCAAAAGTTTTGCGCGCAAAACTTTTGCGTGAAATCGTGAAAATCAGTTATCAGTTAATCCGTTATCAAAAGCAAGCGAGATATGGCAATTAATATTTACAGATTGATTTTAAATTGGCTTGGAAAATCTATATATGTAATAAATTTGTATATTTGCCTAAGTTGCCCATCTATAGTTTGTTCGATCTTAAGTCTGATTAAATATTAAGGATATCAATCTATTGATTTTCACGCAAAAGTTTTGCGAGCAAAAGTTTTGCGTGAAAAAGTGTTCTGATCATTGATAATTGAAGATTGCTCATTGATAGAGGTGACGTTTGGTTTTTGTTGGGTGTGATTAAAACGGCATGGCTAGGAACCCCAGGTGGAGCCTTTTCACATTTAGCTTCGCTAAATACCGTTTTTGTTTGCCTCAACTTCTTAAGTGAAAGCCTATTCGAGGTTCAAGTTTTTCTTTGAAAAACTTGAACCTCGAATTCACATTCAATACCGAAGGGGCATTAGCGTTTTAGTTTTAAGTTTTTATTTTTAAAATAAAAAAGCCATGTACTTTTAATCACACCCGTTTTTGTTTGATCATTAATCAATTCTCAAGTTTTAACCTGCAATCCTCATCCATACAAATATCATCAAGTTTCGCGCCACTAAAATCGGCCTCTGTCAAAGTCGCTTTAAACAAATTTGCCCCAATCAGATAAGCCTCAATCAAATTAGCCTCTGTCAGATTCGCTTTAAATAGATTAGCACCATTCAGGTTAGTACGGAATAAATCAGATTCAAATAAATTAGTTCTAAATAAATTCGCTTCTGATAAATTCGCTCCTGATAAATAAGATTCAATCAAATAAGCTTTAGTTAGATTCGCTTCCGACAAGTTAGCATCGGTGAGGTTAGTTTTAGCGAGGTAGGATTCACAGAGATTAGCTTCGCTCAAATTCGCTTTACTCAAATTCGTTTTACTCAAATTCGTTTCACTGAGATCAGCACTTGATAAATTCGCGCCAGATAGATCAGTATTGGTTAAATCCGCTCTATTGAGATTTGTACGAAAGAAATCTATATTACTCAGGTTCCGTTTAGCCAAATTAGCCCCCGATAAATCAGGCCAAATACCACTGGCTTCTTTTCTCCACTTATTCCACGCAGATACGCCTTGATGGAGAATAGCTAAATGTGCCTCGTTTGCCATTGTGTTTTCCTATCAATGAGGAATACTGGTTTGCTCATCTTTTTATCTAGTCTATAGCTTTTAAACCTGATTCCATTTTAATTCCTTCTCATTTTATAAGTGGGTAAAAACCAGAAAAGACATCATTTATTTTTATTAACAACTGAAAACTTCTTCGACATTTTTGGCATCCAATACTTTCAATGACTTACAAAAACATGCCTAACCAAAAATCAATGACTTACAGACTTTACCGGAGTTTTCAGTAACAATTAATCTGTTTCAACAACCTTTATACCCATTTCAGTTAATAAGTTCGCCGTTTCATACAGTGGCAAACCCATTACACCAGAGTAACTCCCTTCAAGACGTTTTATAAAAATGCTGGCCAATCCTTGAATAGCATAACTCCCCGCTTTATCCAATGGTTCACCCGTTTTAATATAAGCTTGTATATCTGCCTCACTTAATCGGCGAAAATGAACTCGGCTAATACTCAAACGTACCTTTTCCCGCGTCGGTGTCACCACAGCCACTGCTGTCATCACCTGATGTTTGTTCCCAGACAATATTCTAAGCATCCGCCTCGCATCATCTTCGTCAACCGGTTTACCCAATAATTGCTTATCATACACTATTACGGTATCGGCACCTAATACAGGGCATGCCGTTGACACGGCTAAACGCCCCGCTCGGGCTTTTGTTAAAGCCAAACGCCTAACATAATCTGGTACAGATTCTTGAGAATAGGGTGTCTCATCCACAGAAACGGCAATTTGTTGATAATTAACCTTAATCTGATCAAGCAACTCACATCGTCGCTTCGAAAGTGATGCAAGATAAATCATCTGAGATAATTGTGTGTGTTAATTGTTAATGCAAAAAACGACGAGTTAAAGCTGTCAAAATGAAAGGGTTTAAACCTGTCGGGTTTTGGGATTTTGGGATTAATGCTTATGGGCTGCAAACCCTAAGCCACTTTTGACTCAAATCCGAAATGCGCCCGTTTGAAGTCTAACCATTAAGATTATTAATCAATTAAGAACCATTAATCATTAACCATTAACCATTAAATTATACTAAACGCGGTAACAAACTCTTTTTTAATGAGAATGGTGGCAACAAACACACGTAGGGAGCCCGACATAGAAGTGTTATGCCCGTGTGCAGTATAACCATTAACAAAGTTAAGCCCGATGATAAGGATGGTTATTTAACAAACTCCATGCACGATACAACTGTTCAACCACCACAATTCGCACCAATTGATGAGGCAAAGTCAAAGTCGATAACGACCAACATTGTTGTGCCCGTTTTCGACAGGCCACTGATAACCCCTCTGGGCCGCCGACTAATAAAGCCATTTTTGAATAAGCCAGCATCCAATGTGCTAATTGATCTGCTAACTGTATACTACTGAACGCTTTTCCACCCTCATCAAGCGCCACAACAAGGGCCCCTTGTGCAATTGCAGCCAACATTTGCTCACCCTCTTTGCGCTGTAAGCGGGCCAAATCGGCATTTTTAGTGCGTTTGCGTAGAGGGATTTCAATCAAATGCAGCGAACAAGTAGAGGGCAAGCGTTTAGCATAATCACTAAAACCGCTTTCAACCCATGAAGGCATTTTTTGTCCAACACAAATTAAATCAATGTGCATCTGATAAACTCAAAATAACGAATCACAACTTTCCTTTTTCCTAGCGTCGCTTTTCACGCGAAGGCGCGAAGGCGCAAAGCTTGTATTCTTTGCGCCAAGCCTCATGTTTTAAAGTGCGATCAAAGGCTAGACAGTAGGGCATTTGATCTGTGCAATACCCACTATTCCGTATCGGCAGGCAACGGCTTTTGCAAACCAGCAATTTTGGCTAATTGCTTTTCAGGGCTATGTGAGAATAGCTGGTACAAAAACGCATTCACATCTTTGCGCGTATCATGTGCGCTTTCCTTCAAATGCTCACCCAGCATATGCACCAATTCATTACCCGACAAATGCCGCTGATGTTTTTCATAATCATTCCGAACCGCTTCTACCAATCCCCAATGGGTTTCAGTCATCTCAATCTTTTCTGCCTGAGCAATAGCCACATCCATATTTCAATCGGCCCGATTGATCAAATAACCCTCTTCATCAGTTTCAATGGTTTTACCATTCACTTCAAGAGCCATTTCAAGATTCTCCTGTGATGTGTCGTTATATTAATACTATCCCACACACCAAGATAAAATAGACTTCAAATAAACAATAGACTTGTCCCTTTATAACTTGACTATGCTAACTAACACAGAGCGAAAAATACACAGGGCCCGTGCCCTAAATTTTGCGCGCAAAACTTCTTGTCGCTATTGAACAAAAAAAAATATCGTTAAGAATTAATAAGTTAATTAACTCCTCCCACGGGCTGGATACCCCTTATTTTGTGCCAAATTGAGAGCCGATAATTGTCAATAAATACCGTTTTGCTTGTCAAAATCTCCCTGAGGTAAAAACAAGAAAATGATAAAAAACAAAGATTTAGTTAACTTACTCCCGACGTGGCTATCAAAGCGATTTTGGCCGATTTCAGTAATCCGCAGAAAACGCGTGAAAAAGGCTTAAAGCTTAAAAATACCCCTTTTTATCACGCAAAATTAGCGTAGCAAACCGATGGTGTTTTTGCTGTGTTTCTTTGAAATACGTTATTTAGGAACAAGTCTAATGCTAATTATCAATAGCCATTGCATTGATTAATGAGCCTTTTCCTTATTTTTCAAGTGTAGCCCAATATAAGGAATAGGATTATTTTAGCAGATTCTTTGTGATAAGCATCATTATTAGAATTGAGTATTCAGGCAGGGTGTAATGACATCCATTATTAAAATAGTTAATATTTAATATTCAATATTTAATATTCAATGATTAATTTATTATAACGGATGATCGGCTCGGGCGAACACGCAAGGGCAGCCCCGACTTCACCAACGCATGAGGAAAATTAGGACTGTCTGGATTATACTCTTTGCTGGAATAAACTTTCAGGCAAAAGTTCGCGCAGCGAACTTTTGCCTGAAAAACTTTTGGCAACCCCAGGTTGCCACCTGGGGCTATGATCTCGCTACGCTCGGCAACGAAGTTTCACATTCAACCCCGCCACCGCCCGATGCGTTTTAAGATTTTTATTGATTTGCCTTTGTACTTTCTGTCATCGGGAAACTAAAAGCTAAAAGTTTAAATTGTGCCCGCGTGCAGTATAACGACAAGCTTTTGATGGGCATGCGAGATAATCATATCCATATTATCCATCGGAACATATCCCAATAACACATCATCACCCAACACTAATGCGCCAACAAAACAACTTTTCACGCAAAAACTTCTTAAGTGAAAACTATTTTCAAATAAGACTTCTATGGGGCCAACATAAGGCACCATTTGTTTATGCCCATTAGCTTAGGTGACTTCACGCTGACTATTGGTTTCCAGTTGCAGTTGAAGTGCCATAAGTTCTGGTATACAAAGCATTAAAGCCCCAGTATCCACTCTGGCATTAACCGTGATGGGTTTCAGTTCAGATAATCGTGGATTTTTCAATTTAATGTCTGCCAATACATATCCCATAATTTTTATCTCCAATTTTCAATCAGACAGAATCGTTGCTCAATCTAGCAATAACTCCAAAAAATTAATATTAGCATCGTCATTTGTGCGTTTTTTGATTCTAAAAGCTCAAGTCAGGTGGTGGCTCAAAACAAAATATATCCATTTCACGCGTGAAATAAAGTTTTGCGAGCAAAACTGTATTTCACATTTCACGCGCGTCGTGAAGCTTCGCTTCACCGCGCGCGTGAAAGTTGCGCGCAACTTTTTTCGGCGAAAGTTTTGCGCGCAAAACTTTCGTGAAATGTGAAATAGCATTTTCGAGGATTTTCGAGGTTTTTTACAAAAAAGCGCAAATAGTATTTCACATTTCACGCAAAAGTTTCGCTTCGCGAAACTTTTGCGTGAAATTTCACGCAAAAGTTTCGCTTCGCGAAACTTTTGCGTGAAATACAGTTTTGCGCGCTAAACTGTTGCGAAAAAAGCGTGAAATGGTGGGCAGTATAAATATTGAACTCCAATATCAATAAATATTGAAGGCCCGATTTTCAAACCAAATTTATTTTGCTGTTATTTTAGTTTCAAATTTATTTTTCTTTCAGCGCGATTTTCAAACCAAATTTATTTTGCGACGGTTACGGATTTTGTTATTTTAGCTTATGGCTGGCAAGCCATAAGCTTTCATCCGTTATAATTAGTCATTGTATTCAAAAGAGTGCAATACCATCTTGAACACTTCCCCATCCTTTTCAATATGTTCAACTTGTACAGGCAAATAATGGAATTTGGGCGCACACCATAAAAGGGTACGCCGATTGCCGCTTTCTGACTGGCGCTCATACTTGAGTGTATTCAAGCTGCCTACCCCTGTCTCAACAAACTCCGAGCCAATATGATTCGGTCGATAGATGGCGATTTTGCTTTTACCCACCACTTTGTATTCAAGTTCACGCTTGCCTTGCATCAATTCCTCCATCAACACAATTTGATAGAGCAGTTTATCCAGTATGCCGTCTTCAAGCTGGATATCCTGAGTTTGGCCCTTGTATGTGTTCTTTGCTATGCCTTGGCCCCAGTCATAAGCAACCGTATGGCTTCGAGATTGACTACCGGTTTGATGATAGGTATATTCCAAAGGCCAGCTTTTCCCATCTACTCGTGTAAACACACTACGTTCTTCAATACGAATTTTTTTAAAGAAAGCAGCTAAGCCTGTAGTTTTAGCAAAGCTTTTAACTTCAAACTGCCCATTTGGAAGATAAGTTAAAGTGCGTGTGCCTTTGCCAATGTGGCCCTCCCCAATCAATGGAATACCTTTAGCAGAAAGCGTGTATTCAGCAGTAAAGGGCCGTGGAAAAGTGTCTGCGGCAGTAGTACCTAAACAGAAAAACAACACTAAACCAATAAGAAATGCTTTCATAAAGACTCCTCACTTGTGTGTGAATTGTGAATTGTATAATTGTGAATTGTGATTGCTCCTTCGTTCTGATGTCAACTTTGTTGCTCTTTGTCATTGTGAACTGAAAACCAATTCATAACGGATTGTTTTGCATAAAGCGGGATGGGGCAAGCGAATAAATGGTGGGCAAGTTTGACAATGTCACATTACCCAATTCATGGCGCTCGGTGGGCCAACGCTTCGCTGGCCTTCGGATCCGCACAGCGAATACCCACCCTACATTTAACTTTTGAACTATTCAATTCCTGAACGCTCATGATTCTCGATCAGCCCACATATCAATCAGTTCGCATCTTAATTATAGGCGATGTCATGTTAGATAGTTATTGGCATGGTATCACATCGCGTATTTCTCCTGAAGCGCCTGTGCCCATCGTTCACATCAAACAACAAGAAGAACGTCCAGGTGGTGCTGGCAATGTTGCCTTGAATATCCGGGCCCTTGGCGCACAAGTGACGCTTATAAGCGTCACGGGCACAGATGATGCCGCGAACCGTGTTTTAACACAATTGAAGGCAAAAGGCATACAGTGCGCGTTTATTCAGTTAGCCGATAAACCCACTATTACTAAATTACGTGTTCTCAGTCAGCATCAGCAACTCATACGCCTAGACTTTGAAGACAGTTTCACAAACCTAGACACGCAGTTGCTATCTGATCAGATGCAAACTGAACTTGAGCATGTTGATGCCGTTATTTTATCTGATTACGGCAAAGGTACGTTAGTGGAGCCCGCGACATTAATTCGTTATGCCCGTGCTGCCAACAAACCCATTTTAGTTGATCCGAAAGGGTGTGATTTTAGCAAATACCAAGGCGCAACCGCCATCACGCCCAATTTAAGCGAGTTTGAAGCCGTTGTTGGCCCCTGTACGACACCAACGCAACTGGTTGAAAAAGGTCAAGCATTATGCCAACACTTAGACTTAGAAGCCCTGCTCATTACCCGTAGCCAAGACGGTATGACGTTATTGCGACAAGGCCATCCGGCCTTACACTTGCCAGCCCATACACATGAAATTTTTGATGTCACCGGCGCAGGTGATACCGTTATCAGTGTCTTAACGGCCGGATTAGCCGCTGGACAAGATTGGAGCAGTGCAACAGCACAGGCGAATCTCGCCGCTGGGATAACGGTTACTAAACTCGGAGCAAGCCCAGTCAGTCTTGCCGAACTGGAACACGCCTTGCACAAACAACATGGGAAAGGCGTATACGATGTGATCAGCTTACAATCTGCCGTCAAAGCAGCGCAAGCTAATGGTGAAACCGTTGTCATGACTAACGGCTGTTTTGATATTATACACGCAGGGCATATTCAGTATTTGACGCAGGCGCGACAACTGGGTGAACACTTGATTATCGCCGTCAATGACGATGACTCAGTACGCCGCTTAAAAGGCAATAATCGGCCTATCAATACTTTAGCAAAAAGAATGGCCGTTTTAAAAGCGTTAGAATGTGTTGATTGGGTTATACCGTTTTCACAAGACACCCCAAAAGACTTGATCTGTCAAATTCTACCCGATGTCTTAGTCAAAGGGAGCGATTATGAAGTGCATCAAATAGCAGGTAGCGACTGTGTACTTGCACAAGGCGGGCAGGTGCTAACCTTAGATTATTTAGAAGACTGTTCCACTACACAAATCATTTCAATGCTCAATGAACAGTGAAGCGTTTTTATTTTTATAATTATTTATAATTATAAATGTAGGGTGGGTAAGTTCGTTTCGACGCCCAGCGTCGAAACGAACTTGCCCACCATCTTGCTAGAGAAAAAGGAGAAACAGAAAAATGATTATTGTCACAGGCGGTGCTGGATTTATCGGCAGCAATCTTATAAAAGCACTCAATAAACGCGGTTATAGCAAAATTCTAGTCGTGGATAATCTCACCAAAGGTGAAAAATTTAAAAATCTTGTGGATTGTGACATTTATGATTATCAAGAAAAAGACGTTTTTTTAAAACGGATTGCGGCAAAAGAATATTTTGCCGCGTCAATAGAAGCCTTCTTTCATCAAGGCGCTTGTTCCAGTACAACGGAGTGGGATGGACATTATATGATGCTCAACAATTATGACTACTCCAAAACGATGCTTCATTATTGCTTAGCGCGCCATGTACCGTTTATTTACGCCTCCAGCGCCTCAGTTTATGGTAGCAGCCCCGTATTTCGAGAAGATCGTAGCCAAGAATCGCCATTAAATATGTATGGTTATTCTAAATTTTTATTTGACCAATATGTGCGCCGAGTTATTCAAACCGCGACTTCTCAAGTTGTCGGCCTACGTTATTTTAATGTGTACGGCCCACGGGAACAGCACAAAGGCACGATGGCAAGTGTAGCCTACCATTTCAATCAACAATTATTGCGTGACGGAGAAGTCAGACTTTTTGAAGGCAGTGAGGGTTATGCCAATGGCGAACAACGTCGAGATTTTATTTATGTCGGTGATGTCGCGGATATCAATTTATGGTTTATGGATAATCCCAAGAAATCAGGCATTTTTAATGTCGGCACCGGCCGCTGCCAGACTTTTAATGATGTAGCCAACGCCGTCATAGCTTGGCATGAACGGGGTTTAATTCAAATTCACAGCGTGAAATACATTCCCTTTCCAGAGCATTTAAAAGGGTGCTATCAGAGTTTTACACAAGCCGATATCACAAACTTACGTGAAATGGGTTATGACAAACCCATTAAAACGGTAGAGGAAGGGGTAAAAGCCTATTTAGATTGGTTGAATGCCGCCATCAATGATCAATGACATTTTAGAACATTCTTTTGTAGGGTGGGCAACCACGTTGCCCACCCTCCTCTTCTGACTAATACTGCTCAATTCTCACAGCAGTTGCAATGCCCTGCGCTTGACAAAATGGCAGTGCCTCTTGTTCAGTAAACCCGCCTAATGATAAAAACGCTGGTAAAACCTGCTTATCAGGATGGCTTTCTTGATAAACAGTTATTTTCTCTTGAAAATATTCAACCATTTTCAGGCCCGTCTTAGCTTGCGTCTTTTTCACTTCAACCAACACCACTCGCCCACAACTTGATTCAGCCACGATATCGATTTCCATGTTCTTTCCATCTTCGCGTTGTATCAAAACCCGTTCTTTTACTGAAATCAGATTCAGAACCGTCGTATCCACCACGTTTTGGAAAAACGCTGAAAGCGCAAAGCGTTTGCGCGAACGAAAAGCCATTGCTAACTGATGTTCAGCCATTTTACCAGACAAACTACTCAACTGGCCTCGTAACCTCTTATTATCAAGGGTTAAGGCCCCAACTTGATCCAAAAACTCTTGTTTGATATCGGGTATGAATCCCTTAATTTCTTTCTCAAAACGATGACGTATAATCAAATTCAGAGTCCCATCCGACAAGCCTTTATAATCAATATCAGTTGGGCCTTCAGCAATCAAATCGGCTCCAAACAACAACATTAATTTTTCTTGAACCTCATTGACAGTCAAAGGTAATTGTAATTCTTTTTTCAGTTCCGCAGGCGTCCACTCACGCTCCGAATGTTTTGACAAAAATAGCAACAGGTTTTTTGCCTGTTTATCATTTACCCGTTTCAAGGTATAAATTAAATATTCATACCAAGTTCGAGACATTTCGGAACGTCTATTGGAAATCTGATAATGAACCGCGTTCACTACCTCTTCCTTCGTTTCCAAATTTGGGTTAGTGTGATGTCGAATCACACAAGAAATGAAAAACGGATCCGCCATGCACAATTCGTTAAGAAGAAGCGCGCTTTCGTTCGTCATGCTGGCCTGATAAAACTCAGCATACTGATAAACCGCTTGTAGGCCTTCATCAGGTGTCAAATACGGTGAAATGTAGAGTTCTGTGAGTCGGCCCCCTTGTAAATACTTTGTCATGATATCCATCAGCCAACTCATATAAGAACCCGTAATCAACAATGGCGCTATTTTTGATTCTGAAAGAGAATGATAACTACCGGCTAAGGTTTCATCAGGGTTTCCCTCGCCCTTTTCGTCCCGGTAAATGTATCGGGTAATATATTGAAATTCATCTAAAATCACCAAAAATCGCTTGTTATAACGAGAGGCAAAATAATGTGGCGCGGTACTGGCGAGCTCCCACATTAAATCGTGACTACCCCCTACCGCTTTATTTTTAACTAGAAAATCAACATCTTCCACAAACTCTTCTATGGATTGGCTTAGGCCATATTCCCTTATCTGTTCTAAGGAAAGTCGTTTATCGACCCATTTTTTATTGCGTTCCAAGAACGAAATATAGTGTGAGGCAAATGTGCAGTAATACTGAATTGCCAAATCAGGATACCAAGTTTTCTTTTCAGCAAATTCAAAATAAAAAGGGATCACAGCCCCATTTTCGCTCCACAATTGGTTAAACAAGCGTTGTACAATAGCCGTTTTTCCACTTTTTCGCCTCGCCATAATCGCAGTGGATTTTGAACCTTTTCTCGGAATATCCGCAATCCAATTGTTAAAGTTGCGAAATTCGTTTTCACGGCCAACCAATAAATCAGGATCACCTATTTTTTCAGTTAAAGGGTATTGCATAAAATTCGTTTATCCTCAAAAGGGCAAGATTCTGGATTAATCCGTTTATCCACGTCATCCGTTGTACTCATTACCAGACTTTAAAGCCGCCAGTTGCTCATGAAACTCTTTTTTCATATCTGGACTACACCCCAGAATTTCGTGTTCAAAACGGTTTCGTAGAATCAAAGGCAGTGACGATTCCGACAGGGCTTTGAAATCACTACCCGAAAGGCCCCTAATAATCAAATTCGCATTTGACAACGCAACTAATCTCTCTTCAATCTCATCCTCAGATAGCGGCATGTCTAAGGCCTCTTTCAATTCAATCACTGTCCAAGCGCGATCGGGATGTTGTGAAATATGGTACAACAGATTGTCGATAGGTCTATCACACATTCGCATCCAAATAGGTACGAAATACTCTTTCCAAGTGCCTGACATTTCGGAACGTCTATTAGACACCTGATAATAAACCGATTCCACCACCCCTTCTTGCGTTTTTAAATCCGAATCAGTGCGATTTTGAATCACAGTATAGATGAAAAAAGGATCACCCTTGCATAAAACGTTAATCTGAACAGCCGTTTCATCAGTAATGCTCACATTGTAGAATTCAGCATACTTGTAAACCGCCTCTAGGCCTTCTTCAGGTGTCAAAGAACACGAAAACGGAATCTCTGTCACTTTGGGTAAATACTCAGCCATGATAGCCTTTTGCTTACTGATATAAGAACTGGTCAGGAACATAGGCGCGATTTTTGAATCTGAAAGGGGATGATAAGTGCCCGCTAAGCTACGCATGGGTTCGGCTTGATAGTAGGGATCAGAATAATAAAACTCCGTAAGATATTGAAATTCCTCTAAAATCACAAAAACCCGCTTATCATAATTAGCGGCAAAACGCTCAGGTGCGCTACTGGCGATTTCCCACATACCATCGTGATCACCCTTTTGCCCGCTATTCTCAAGTAGAAAATCAACATCCTCCACAAACTCTGGAATGGCATGAGCGAGCCCATATTCTCGTATCTTTTTTAAGGAAAAGGATTGTTCCACCCATTTTTCCTTGCGTTCCAAGAACGAGATATACTGTGAAGCAAAACTATTATAATAATCAAGCGCCAAATTGGGATAATAAATGTTATGTTCATCAAACTCAAAATAAAAAGGGATCACATTCCCATTTTGGCTCCAGAATTGGTTAAACAAACGTTGTGCAATCGCGCTTTTACCACTTTTGCGCCTCGCCATAATGACTTGGGATTGTGACGATTGATTCTCAATATCATCAATCCAATTGTTAAGTAAGCGAAACAAACTTTCACGGCCAATCAATAAATCAGGCGGCCCTATTTTTTCACTCAAAGGATATTGCATAAAATTCGTTTATCCCCGTAATTAGTTGTACTCGTTAAAGGATATTGCATGTTTTCAGTTATCAGTTATCAGTTATCAGTTATTAATGACTTCGGCTGAACTCACGATTTTAATATAAACGCTAAAGGCGCTAAAGACGCTAAAGACGCTAAAGAAAGCTCAAAAGAAATCTTGCGTCTCTTGCGTCTCTTGCGTCTCTTGCGTCTCTTGCGTTATAAATCATTAAATTAAAATCCGTTTATCGGCCCGTCATCCGTTGTACTCTCTCCCCATAAAGACTTGCACTGATTAAAGGATACAGTATATCATTACCCACAACTTTTCACTGTTCACTGTTCACTGTTCACTGTTCACTATTCACTTATCCGCTTTGAGTTCTCAATTTTTTAGTATAAAATGTGAAACCGATGCAATCCTAAACAAGGAGAAAAATGTGACTTTCAAACCGCACCTATTACTGTGCCTGATGAGCGTCAGTCTCGTCACCCAGGCTGATAACCGTGCTTTATTAGTCGGTATTGATGAGTATAAATACATCAATGAGCTTATTGGTAGCAAGCAAGATGTCGAAAACATGAGGGAATTTATTGAGTCGGAGTGGGGTTATCAACCCGCGCAAATCAGCACCTTAACCGATGCCCAAGCGACTCGATCTAATATCTTATCGACAATTGATAATTGGCTGATTCGCGACACTCGCCGTGGTGATAAAGTCTTATTCTATTACAGTGGACATGGCACCTACGTTAAAGACAACTGGCCGTATGACGAAAAAGATGGTTCTGATGAGGCCTTGTGTCCTGTCAATACGACACTCTCCAGAGACAATTTGATTCGCGATGATGAAATTCATGAGCGTCTGAAAAAATTAGAGGGTCGTCAGGTGACGCTCATCATTGATGCCTGTCACTCTGGCACGATGACCAAAAGCGTCTCATTCGCTTCTGCTCTGACTGTCAAAATGCCTATTTTTAGACACTTTTCACCCCGTCAAACCACAAAAAGTGCCTTTACACGAGAGACTTTTGTGAACACGCAACCCCATGTCGTGGCTTATAGTGCTGTGGCCTCTGAGCAAGTCGCTTTATGCTTTTTTCCAAATGTTTCAAAAGTCACAAATATACTGTGTCAATTAAGCATGATTTGATTTTTTGTCACTAACTGAATATACTCCAAAATGTTTTAATATAGTAGATTATTTTTGACAAAATTTGTCCTGTTTTTTAGGGGATGTTCTGTTCCCTAGTTTTTAAGTTTTTTTAACGAAAAAAGAACTCTATAGCACATAAAATGTGGCAGATGTTTCTTAACTAATTGAGGGGTAAAAAAAGAAGTGTTAAAGACTAAAACACTTATCTATATTGTGTGTTTTTTATGTGTACCACTGTCATCCGTTTCGGCAAGGGATTGTGGGCAGAGTAACAATAGTAATGACTTAGCTTATAAAGACAGAGGGAATCGTTGTGAAGGAATACACCCTCAACTGGTAGGTGCTTATGACATTGAGCTAATTTCTGCTATAGCGAACTATCGTGAAGTAGCTAACAGCTTACCAGATTTTTTTAAATTGCAGTTCTGTCTGCCAAATCGTCCACGGAATGTTCATGTCAAGGTTCGGGAATTGGAATATGAACATTTTTATTGGATGACCGATCCGGAAAGTTCTTGGACTAAAGGTTGTGGTAACTTTTTTCAATGGTCAACTGCAACAGTTATAAAAAAACTAACTGGATTGACTATGTCAAATTTAGGTGTCTTGGTTCGATTAGGCGGAAAAAGGCCTAGTGTTAAAGAAAAAATTGCTCCAGTGATTTTTTATCACGGTAAATTACCCAATAACATCTCAGGATATTTATTTACCTTCAAGACTAACCGGGATGCTAAATTGAAGTATTCAATTCGCAGTGGAAGAACTACGATTTTTGAAAGTAGTGGCTATTTGCGAACACGGGGCAATAAACCTTTTCAAGTGCGTTGGGATAATGCACCAAGTCAGAGTGGAACTTATAAGTTGATCCTCAAAGGCTTTTTTGTGAGTAATGGTGAATCTATTCATCAATCGGTTCGCTTTTATCACCAATCAAAAATTCACTAGGCTTATTTGTCCAAAGTAAAAACTTTGGACATTTTCCTAAATTTATCTTTTAGCTTAAAAAGCAACTCTAATATACCATTTTTCTTATAGGCATTGTGCATGATGTGTTTTTGATGCTATAAATTGGTATGCAGATTATTAAAAAACATTCTCATCAATAACCATATATTTATTAAAAAATGCTAAAAATGATTATTTATCAAATGGATAAAAATAACATTCGTTTAATTTTATTGAACGAATGAAGAGTTAAATTGTAATAGTATTGAGGATATTATGAATAATAAACAAAATACCGAAAATGATCCTCCAAAGTCGAAAGTGCGTCAAATGATACATCGTTTCTTTCATAGTCAATTCTTTCGTAAGAAAGATCAGACATGGACTTGGTGGGGTGCTTTTTCTGTAGCACTAGGTTTCACTGTACTATTGGGAGGAATATTAGCCCTTGCAATTTACGGGATGATAGAACGTGTGGATACGCCAATTCGTGCTGAATTTACATCTGCCCAATTTTCATTTGTGACAAAAAAAGATATTCGCTTAAGTTCTATCAAATTCCAATCTATTCAGATTAATGAGTTTGATAATATCACCTTATATCCATTACCGCTGGAAAAATCAGATAATTCGCAATGGCTTGAAGGCGTATCTGAGATGAACATAATTCCCGAGGAAGGTGAAGTACGCGCTGCTAACATTTTTCTGAAAAACGTCAATGATGAACATTGTGGAAGATATGCGCGACCAATGATTACTATGCCGGAAGCGGATAATAAGCAATTGTACAATCATTATTTGTCAGTTATATCTTTTCTTAAGACGTTAGAAAGGAAACCTTGCGGCAAGCTGGATGGTTTCATCATTCCCAAGGGAAGCAGAGTGACTTTACAAGCGAACCCATATAATCTAGGGGAATTTAATGTGATTGTGACCAAAACAAAAGAGCCTCTGCAAGTTTTAGTCTCATTTAAAGAAGCTTTTCAGTTGACTACAGCATTTAGTCAAATTATGGCTGACGATGCTAAATTACCGATAGAAATTCAAGACGCAACATTCACCATGATTTTGGATGAAGATGAAGACCCTTATGTGACTATTACCAGTCAGCCAGAACGCTTAGAATTACGGTTATCTATTTTTCCTAAAGACCCCTTTTTTATTTTTTCAGAGAGTGATATTAACTTTCCCATTGAAACACCAAAAGTATTTGTCGCAGATGACACTTCTGAAGGCACTCCAATACCAAGAAGCTCATTGTTGACTGAAGGCAAAATGAGTTATACAGATTATTCTGATATTAAACCTGTGTCTTTTAAGGAGTCGGATATTATTCGTTTTGGTGAAGGTGGTGATTTTAAGATGGAACGGATTATATTTGTTCCGAGACAAAAAGATGGTAGCGGCGGAATTGAAGTTCGTTTACGGGGTACTCCTCAAAAATTCACCATCAACGAAACCTTCGTGAATAAGCAAGATCGTCGTTTAACCTATTATGAAACTGTCAAAGAAAATAAGTTTTGGCAAATAGCATTCGATTACTTTGCTTGGGCTATTCCTCTTATCATAGGGATTATGGGATTGTTACTTATTGAAGAGGTGAAAATAAGGAAGTGAAATCTGTTAAGCTGATTCTTTATAGTGCAGATTATAACTTTGGTAACTTTCCAGATTTGGATTGATTTAATCCTTTATCAAATGATATATAACCATATATTTTTGGTAGACTAATTTTATGAATAACTTTTTTAAAGTTTTATTTTATTTGTTGATTGCGGTTTACATGAACGGTTGTAGTAGTATTCAGTGCAAGGGAGTATCAACCAAAGAAGAAGCAAAAAATGCGATAGTTAAAATAACGAGCAAAAATTTTGAAGGTACTACACAAACCGGTACAGGGTTTGTTATTGCAAAGCATCCTAATGGAAAAAAAGTTTATATTGTTACAGCAGCTCATGTAGTTATGGGTGATTCAAATCCAAAAATTGAATTTTTTTCTCAAACAAGTAGTTTTTATGAGGCAGAATATAAATTGTGGGAAAAATCTGATGTAGCAATTTTATGGCTTGATGATCTTCCACCTGACATATTTTCTCAGTTGCATACACTTTGCATATCAAAAGTTGACCTTGAAGCGGGGAATGAAGTATTTACTTATGGATTTCCAGAAGAAGAGTGGCATAGACATAAAAAAATGGACTTTGAGTTATCAAAGGAAAATACATATATTTTTGGAGGCAACATAAAGCCTGGCTTTTCCGGAGGGCCTCTATTGTTCAAGCAAAACAAAAAATGGTTAGCCATTGCTACAACTAAATGGCAAGTTGTTGCTATGATTAACAAAAAAGGACCTACTGGAGAAGTGATTGCGACTCAGGCTCAAATTCTCCTAAACCTTATAACACAACTTGATCCAAATATTATTCGTTTAATGGAACAGAAAGTTTCTATTTTAACTCCTACTATGCAACCACCATATAGTCCCCCTTCTGTAAAACCTCCTATTAACTTGTCAGAAGATTTACCAAAAATGGTATCAATTAAAGAGGATTTTGAAATCAGTAAATACGAAATTACATTAAAACAGTATAAGTATTTTTGTGATCAAACTGATCGTGCCTATCCCAAATCTCCCGGAGACTGGATGAAAGATAACATGCCTGTGGTTAATGTATCTTGGGATGATGCAGTTGCCTATACAGAGTGGTTAAGTAAAGAAACAAAAGAAACTTACCGTTTACCAAAAAGAAAGGAATGGACCTTGGCAGCACAAGGTGGCTCTGGAAGGACTGACTATTTTTGGGGTTATGATTCAAGTGAAGCTTGTCAGTATGCTAATGGAGATACAAAAAATCCCACGTCTCGTTTTGACTGTAACGACAAGCACCCTTATCTAGCACCTGTTAAGAGTAAAGATTATGAACCGAATGGGTTTAGATTGTATCACATGTTGGGCAATGCCTCAGAATGGACAAGCGAATGTAATAAATTTGAAAAATGTATAGTACGAGGCGGTTCATGGATGAGTCTTAAACCTGAAAATTTGTACATTTTACGACCCAAACAAGAATGGAAAAAACAGAAAAAACGAAAAACGAGAAGTGGACCAGAAATTGGATTTCGTGTAGTTAAAGACAATTAATTTGCTTTTTTCAAGTTGATGTTTCGGGAATGAAGATAAGTTCCAGAAACATAAAATGAACAACATCATTTAATTCTAGGAGGATTGCATTTATCCTTCATTTCTCCAGATTTGATACGTCGATAAATCTCTTTGCAAGTTGGAAAATCTTTAGTAAGTGTGTCACATGGTGTGATTTTAAATTCTACACGCCGATCACTCTCAACACCAGGCAAGTTATCATTGTGTCTTCCATCTATGGCTTCAAAAAAAGCACGCCCTCGTGACGTAATGTCTGGTTTTGCATCAGGATAATGTTTTATTATCTGCTTTTTCACAGCCTTTGCACGATTCCTAGAAAGATTACAATTGTACAATGCATCGCCAGTACAACTCGTATGCCCAATAATCCTAATGCAAGGAATTTGTTCTTCTATATACTCCGCGACTGCTTTTATTACCAGTTCACTTTTTTGTTCATTTTTAAATTTAGAACTTCCAGTTTTAAATTCAATTAACGCATTAATCTCACCAATATATTCTGCATCCGCAGCAACTTGTTCTTTAAGGCACTGCGAAGCAGATTCCAAATGTTCTTCGTTCCGAGTGTTCTCAAACCAAGAATAACTGTTTAAATGACTGGCTTCGCATACTTCTACCATCTCCTCCTTTTTCCTACCTTCTTTTTTTGCTAGTTCAGCAGTTTGCTTAAAAATGTCGCGAGCCTTTTCAAACTCACCGGCTTCAAAAAGAGCATGTCCTTCGGAAATGCCCTGACTAACCTCTAATACTTCAAAATATTCCGTGGTTACTTCTTCATTTTTGTCTAAACTTGAAGCTTCAGCTTCTAGTTTTGTAGGTTTACGCTTTGGAGAAGCCAACATTGCTTCCCTCGGCGTTGTATCTATTGATGAAAACGAAGCTTTTGTTACTGCACTTACCAATCCTGTTTTGGAATTTATTCCTGTCACATTCAAAACATATTTTTTCTGGCCAACATCAGTATTCGATTTGGATAATGTAGGTTCTATGATGTAATCTGCTTGTTTATCACCAACTTTTTTCTTCATAACCGAAAATTTTTCACTATTGTAAAATTTATCAGTTATTTCCTTTTCAAATTTTTTAGTGGTGGTGTCAAGTACATTACCAGTATTTGTATTGCGTATCCAATGAATATAAACGGTTTTCTTTTTTGGTTTAAAAAAGAACCATTTTTTAGTAGGAAGTTCTTTGCCGAGTTGACAAAGCAATTCCTTTGCGACGAAGCTAAAACCTTCGTTTTCGTCGCTATAAACAGATTTTGCGTTTGTTGAACAAGGTGGTTGTGGTGTAAAAATGGCACACGAAGCCAAAAAAATTCCACCTATCAAAATCAAAAGTAAATGACTGATTTTCATTAGCTTTAATTCCTCTTTGGTTAGGTTTAAGATGTCAAAGCGTGTTTTGATTTAAAAAGTAGATAAATCTCAAGTAAATGGAAAGGATATACTCGGTTCTTCAGCAATTTGAATCGAATGAATCGAAATTCAAGTATTTCCAATTGTAACTCAGCCCTCTTCAAACCAAGTTTGACTTGTCGATAGTAAAAACAATATTAAAAATACCAATTATTAAATTAATTAAAATGTCACGCAAAAGTTTTTGCGTGACAAATTCAGAATGGGTATAAATATAATTAGCTAATCTATAATTGAATTTTTATTATAAATACCTAACTAATTTGAAGTTGAGTTTATACACTTTAAAAATTATCAAGTCAAGCCCTAGGTTTTTGTCAATTTTTATATCATTGAATTTATCTAATTATAACGGATTTTGGGGAGGGCCATTTGTCATGAATTGTTAATTGTTAATTGTTAATTCTTAATTATAACTACCGTTATTAGTAGTAACTGATTGTTTTTTAATGATAAACCAATAATTCAGCCGTTTTTTCAAAGCCATAAATAAAATAATGTATTAATCCAAAATGACTCGTCAAAAAACACCCAAACCATATCTCATGCTTTGAAATAAGCGCCTCCCCAAAATCCGTTATAATCAGAATTTATTATATAGCATAGAGTAGCCTACAAATCGGGGTTGAAAAAGCGAAAATATTTCTTGTGTCAGTTTAAATTAGTTTGATGCTGTACTTATCCTTGAAGTACGACAACACCAAGCGGTTATCATTTCTCCAATCGGTTCCCATTCTGCTTTGAGTAAAGGATCAACCATTTCAACTATTTTTTGTTGGGTGGGTTGATCCTTCGTCGGTGTTTCAATCACTTTAATGACGGCTTCTAAAATTTTATCTCCAAGCCCGGTTGTGATAATGCAATCACAATTTTTGCCCTTCAGACAGGCTTTATTTTTTAAACAGGTTTTTTTGATAGCTATATCCAAAGCAGAGACGTTCTTTAACCAATTTATCCAATCTTTTGAAAAGGGGCTGTTTTTCGAGGCTTGTAGAATGTCATTCAGTTTTAAGCCATTTTTGATATCTAAATATTTCCGTGCTTCTGCAAGGCTTGTCTTTTCCAACTGCTCCAAAAAATGAACCGATGGCATTCTATTAATATCTCCAGAAGAAACGAGACTATAGAGTTGTGTTGGTATAAGATTTTCTATTTCTCTCACGCCAAGGATAAGGTATTCACAAAGCGGTTGATTGCTGTTATCTATTTTTTTGACCCCTTTTGCGGTATTACCGAGAGGTGAGTTCGGTGATTTTTTATCGCTATCTAACAAGCATAAACAAAATCGTTCTTGCTTATCTTGTATGAGCTGATAGGCCTTTTCTGTTGTTGAACCGCCACCGGCGTAAGCTTCAAAAAGTATTGCTATCCCCTTTAATTTGTTCCACTTCAAATAGATTTGAGTGATTGTTTGGTACAACGTAGCATCGTCTAAATTTTCAGTCAGCAAGACTGTTTTCTGTATCAAAGCAGAATCACAAAAATAGCGGGCTGGAACACTTATCACCTTGCAATGCTTTTCGAGTCTTGAAGACAATCCAGTGTCAAGTGCGATGACTTCAACACGACGAGTAAAGGTTTGAAGGTAAACTTGCATTTCCGCTAACTGAGCGTATATTTTAGAATAAACTTGACGTGTCCTTTTGGAGAGTGCCGAACAATTCAGTAAAGATTTGAGTACATCGCGTTTAGCAAATACCAAATGTTTACCTTCTCGGCGAGCCAATGCGATCATTTCCAAGGCTTCCAACACGGTATTCTGATCAAGCGCATTCGCAAGGGAATCATGTAAAACCAATAACATATTAAATTATATCCGGCTCAAAAAAGCCAAAAGGCCAATTCGTTAAAAAACCTTCGTCATCATATTCAGCTGTTGTCACCTGTGCGGGGGCATTCGCCTCTTCTTTTTCAAAGATCGCGACAGTGATATCTTGGCGTTTCGCATCGCCATTCGCAATGCGGTGGCCTAACCGATTGATAATGGTTTCTGAATGAGTTTCGATGATTAAGCGAAGATCAATATTGGCTTGACGTGCGGCCTCAATGGTGGCCAAAAACGTATCGGCTAATTTAGCTTGTAAACTGGGGTGCAAGTGTAATTCAGGTTGTTCAATCGCAAAAACCAAAGGCAATCTGGCTGAGTGGGCTATGTGTTGTGAAGCTTGGCTTGCTTGATGACTTAAGCGCCAAAGCTCTGTAATAATCGGCAAAACTTGCGAAAAGCCAAAACCGGTATCAGCCAGATTAAATGCCGTTTTGCCCTCTTTTTCAGCTAATTTTATGGCAAAATGTCCATGAGTTGACTGAAAAGTGGGTATCACGTCAAAATATTTTCGAGTCCATTCTGCAAATTGTTGGCCTTCTTCTGTTGTGAAATTTCGCAACAACATGGCTAAATTTTTGCCTTGAGAATCAATTTCATCTACGGCAAACTCTTGGATACGATAATAACGCTCGGCTGTGGCACGTACTGGTCCAATATAGTTGATAGAAGCTGTGAACGCAGCAAGATATTCGTCTATACCCCGTAATAAGTCTTGTAATTGATAAGCTATCGCCTGATCTCTGAAATCTTTAAAGATTTTAGAATTAACTGTCCAAGATTTGGACGTATTATCCACACCATGAGCATTCTTTTGTATATTAGCCAGCATCGCTTGAGAAGAACCGACAGCCAAGTTAGCAACTCCTATTGGAGGGTAGTTAAGAAAAACGATCTCTGCTAAACTTTTTCTCTCAGTCAGTTCTGTTTCTGGATCAAAATAATTGATTTCAATAGAAGGCATTAAATATTTGAATTTAGCATCAAAAGGTTGATTTTCTGCTAAGCTTAAGACATCTAAGTCATTGATTTTGAAAGAGATGACTTTTTCTTCATTATCGAAGGCCATTTTGATCTGATGCCCAGCGAATGACAGATGGCATTCTTTCATCCGAGTCATGCCTTGTTTTAAATCTTCTGTGACTTTGAGAATCACTGAGATGCTGAGTTTTTCTGGTAAAAAATATGGGAATAACCAAGGTATTTTTTTCTCCCTAGAATCCGATTTTGTGAAATTAAACTGAAATTTAAAAACAATTTCTTTTTGTTCTGCCTCACTTCTAATGGCTTCGTGAAAACTCCCAAAATCGACCAATCGCCCATACCAAAGCATGGGCCCGGTTGTTCGAGATTCAACACTTTGACGCAAAAGCGGCAATGCTCTGAGAAAGGTACTTTTGCCAGAGCTATTTTGTCCCACTAATATCGTGAGTGGTTTAAGTTCTATTAAACCTGTATCAGAAAGACAACGTAAGTTTTCTATGCCAAAGGCATCCATAACAATTCGTCCTGTTACTATTTTTGTTTTATACCGATTTTCGTGCAAATTTTTTTGCAACACAGAGATCACAGAGAACCACGGCCACAGAGCAATAAGTCTATGATTTTTATTGATATTATGATAAAAAATGCGTTGTCAATGTATGTGTAGTTATTTTATGACGGTTCCTAATTTGAAAGCATTATACCATGTTTAAAAAAAAGACATTGTTTGTTTTACTACTCTGTGTGAGCGTCTACCATCTCGCCGCGTGTTCGTCTGTTGTGAGGCAACATGCTTTAGTGGTTGGCATTGATAATTATAAACAGGCCGATGATCGGCTTAAAGGCGCTGTCAATGATGCTAAGTTGCTCACAAAAAGCTTGCGCGATAATCAAGTGATCTTGCCCAATGAACGAGTCTTACTGGATGAGCAAGCGACGCGAGCTAATGTGATTCAAGCTTGGCGCAATATGTTAGCACAAGCGAATCCTGGTGATACGCTGATATTCACTTATGCGGGGCATGGTTCACAAAAAGAGGATGCCGAGCCCAAAGATGAACCGGATAAACAAGATGAAACATTGGTTTTGTACGATGATGAGATCAGCGATGATGAATTAACGGATTTATTTATTAAAGCCAAGGCATACAATATCTTATTTCTCGCTGATGCTTGTCATGCTGCCGGATTGACACGCGATGGCGAACCTGCGACTTGCCGATCACGTTTTGCCGACACAACATTCCATCGACAAGCTTCCCCGCTTAGCACTATAGAGATCAGCACTTTGGGTGATGAACAAGAAAACACGGCGCGTCTCAATCATCTCACCTTTATCAGTGCCGCTGATTCAGATAACGTGAGTGTGTGTGAGTACACCTTTGAAGATGGCCAAGCGCATGGCGCGTTAAGTTGGTTTTTTGCCAAGGCCCTAGCGGGTTATGCGGATGGTAATCATAACAAAGGTTTAGAACGTGATGAATTGAATTTCATCTAAAAGTTTTTGCGCGCAAAAACTTTTAGATGAAAAACGATTTGACGACACAAATCGGTAATCATACCAGTCAATTGTACAAACCCAAATTACGGCCTGAAAGCGGTTCAGAAGTTGTGATTAGATTAGCGCCAGACTCAGTGACACCGATACCGCCTGATAATCCAAACTTGCGTGATGTTGCCATTAAAGTTGAAAACGGTTTTGCGCCATCTGGGTTAAGGGCAGTACAGCGCATCGATCAAGGTTTTGATTTACGCTTTGTTGTGAAAGATGAGGCACAGACAGCGGTGTATAACAAACTGGGCGATCAAGTCACCACGGTGTTCAGTCAAAAAGCAGATACTTGGCAACGGGTGATAGACAAAGCACAATTATTACAGGCCCTCTCTACCCAGTTTGACATGCGGCTAAAACCGGTTCAGATTGATTTAAAGGAAGGCAATGGTGTACACCGGAAAGGTGAGCGTTTACATTTTAGTATCGCGCCAACTGACAGGGGAGAAGAATTGAATGCCCTGACTTTATTTAATCTTGCAGGGAATGGGGCATTGCAATTTTTATATCCCCTTGCACAGCGTAATCACGCATTAATGCTAGAACAATTCCCTTATGAATTGAACCCTTTAAAAATCGTAGGGCCTTTTGGCGGCGATCATTTAGTGGCGATATTGTGTACCCAACCGCCTACCGTTTTACAAACCTTGCTGAAGGATAGTGCCCCTTATCTACCGAAACCGGCCGAAGTGATTTTTGCCTTGCGGCAACAACGTTGTCAAGTTGGACAGTATGCGTTTTTTAGTGCGGCGGCAAATTAATGATTAATGGTTAATGGTTAGACATCAAACGTTTTGAAGTCAAAAGTGGTTTGATGGGGGCCCATAAACGTAAGCGGATAGGTATGTTATCAGTTATCAATGAGAGGGATGGTGGGATCGCGGGCGATAGGTTATGAGCAAGGAACGAAATCAGGGTGCCCGCGATCCCACCCTACAAGAATACAGGATTTTTCATTAATTCTTATTATGAAGGCGGATGTTCGCTTACTCTATAAAGTACTCGCCGTAGATTGACTAATCCTTCTCGATTTAATTGCAAAGCTTCTACAAAAGCACGTCCAATCTTTGTGATGCCAATAATGAGTGTAAAATCTTCATTCCAACTGAAGTGTTCTTCCCATTTTTGTTGCCTTGGATGGTACAAGGGTACAATCTCTCTTACTTAAAAACGCCAAAACCACCAAAAATCAGTAGAATTAGTTATGTTTAAGGGGTAAGCTCCCTAGGTCACAAAAACGACTTGTGACTTTTTATATAATACACAATAGAT